>JAABTO010000024.1 GCA_011389835.1 Desulfotignum sp.
AAGAAAATTACAGTGTGATACTGGAGGAAAATGTCTGGATCGGGGATTCCGCCATTGTGTGCAAAGGGGTGCGCATTGGTAAAAACAGTATTGTGGGTGCCGGCAGTGTGGTGACCTGTGATATTCCGGCCAATGTCATTGCCGCGGGCAACCCCGCGAAAGTGATTCGTCACCTGGATCCTGAAAAAAAAATGATTACCCGCAAAGACCGGTATCATGATACCGCGCAGATGACCCGATTTCTGGAAACCTCGGAAAAAGCCGCGCTTGAGGGCAATACCCTGCTGGGATGGCTGCGGTCCCTGTTTTTCCCGGGCCGATAGGCAAAAAAAGATCAGATATCTTTGATCCGCCTGAGAATGACGGTAAGCTGTCCCAGACACGGGGTGATCTTTTCCACGTCAAAGGCATCGACATCATCGGACAGGTTCTGCCCGAACTGTGTGAACGCCGTCAAATCGAATCGGCGGCCCAGCCCGATGAAATGATCGGCAATGGCCCGGGCATCCGACATTTTCACCCCGTCCTGATCCCCGGGCAGCAAAGGAAAAATGGTTGCCCGAAGCTCTGTCAACAGGGCAGGATGATGGTCCAGGGCCTGTTGAACCAGTGATTCGGACAGCATCGTCACAGAAAGGGATGGGTCGACATCCGGCACACCCGCATCTGATGGTTTCTGGGTCTGTTTTTCAGTCCGGCTGACCATCACGCCGGGCAGAAAAACCTCAAAACTGCTTCCGATACCCGGTTGACTGTCCACATCGATGCGTCCTTTCATCAGCGCCACCAGCTGCCGGCTGATGGTCAGTCCCAGACCGGTGCCCCCGTATTTTCGATTGATGTCGGTATGTTCCTGTTCAAAGGATTCGAAAATCAACTGCTGTTTGTCTCCGGCAATGCCGATGCCGGTATCCCGGACCCGGATCATCAGATCCAGGGTGTCCGGGCCCGGACGGTCCAAAATTTTCACAGACAAACGAATCTGCCCGTGTTCCGTGAATTTAATGGCATTGTCCACCAGATTGGTCAACACCTGGCGAAGCCGCATCTCATCCAGAAGCAGAAACTTTGGCAGATGGTTATCCACATGAATGGAAAAGGTCAGAGGTTTCCGGGACAGCTTGACCTTGAACATATGGTGAATTTCATGAAACAGGGCGTGCAGGGATACAGGGGTTTCATGAATGGCGATTTTTCCCGATTCGACGCTGGACAAATCCAGCAGGTTGGTGATCAGCACCAACAGATGTTTACCCGCCGTGGTGATGGACTGGAGATAATTTTTCTGCTGGGGTTCCGAAACCATGGTGGACAGCACTTCACTGAAGCCGATGACCGAATTGACGGGGGTCCTTATTTCATGGCTCATGTTGGCCAGAAAGTCACTTTTTGCCTGGTTGGCTTTCTGGAGTTCCTGTTCTTTTTGTTTTCTCACCAAGATTTCGTTGTTCAGGGCCTGGTTCAGCTGGGTCAGGTTTCTTGTCCGTTCCTCCACCCGGTTTTCCAGGTCCTGGTGGGACCGTTTCAGGGCGGTAAGGGTTTGCTTGAGCTGTTCCGCCATCTGGTTGAATTTGGTTGCCAGATCTCCGAATTCATCGGTGGAATGGACCGGGATCCGGATGTCCAGATCCCCTTTGCCGATTCGGTCCGCGCCCTGAACCAGATTCTTCAACGGCCGGGTCAGCCGCCGGGTCATCAGCATCAGGGCCAGGGAGATGAGCAGAGCGACAAACACGCCCATGCCATAGAGAAACGGCCGCATGCGATCGGCCACTCCGTAGATTTCCTGCATGGGGTCCACCGCCACAAGATACCACTCCCAGGGGGGGAAATAGGCGGATCTGGCCAGCACAGGTTCCGGGCCCATTGTCATTATCAGTCGTGGTGCGTCGTTCAAAAGTCCCTTGAACCAGTCCGTTTGATGTACCCGGGTATGGACCATGTGCGGGTCCGGATGAGAGACAATCCGGCCCTCCCGGGAGACAACGATCATGTATCCGAGCCTGCCTACCCCGATATCGGCAATACCCGTCACCGAATCCATCTGCGCTTTGGTGATACTGGCCGGAATCTCTGCCAGTCCATAATCTTGAAGCATTTTTTCCTGGGAGGAGACAATGACCATGGCTTCGGACAGCCGGGTGTCCAGCCAGATTTCTCCTAAATCCACCAGCGCGGCCCGGGAAAAATAATAGGTGGTTTCAACGATGACCCAGAGCGAGACAATGATCAGCGGAAGGGTGGTCATCAGGATTTTACCGTAGATTTTCATGAAGAAATTCTTATCACCCCTGAGCTGTTTTGCAAATGAAAAATTGATGATTATCATAGATCCCGAAGAAATGAGAAGACGCGAAAGACAATTGTGAAAAATTTCGGGATCTGATACACACCCAGTATGACATTTCGACTTTCCGACATGATGGATATGGATTATCTGCTGACACTGGATGATGATCCGGATGCCGGTGGATCAGCTGAGCTGAGAGCGGCCCGGGACCGGGATATTTTCCGCCAGGCCGGTGGGGATCACATGTCGGAGACTGATCTCATGGCCGCCTGGTTGTCATACCGCAAAATGCTTTATCTGGATCAGGCCGGTCCCAAAGGATATCAACGGCTTCCGGGACGGCTTTTCAACACCCTTTTCTCCTGGACCGCCCGGGGACTGGCGCTGGCCGGCGGACTGACCGGCCTGATTCTGGCGTACGGATTTCTGGCCTATCACGGGGTCCGGCCGGTAAATGTGACATTGTTTTTTTTCGTGTTTGTGCTGATGCCGGCGGTTTTTTTTCTTTTTTCCGCAGCAGGGCTTTTGAGTCATCATGCCGGATGGGCCGGCACCGGTTCGGGGGGGATGACCGGCCTGGTGTCCCGGGTATTGTTTGAGCTGATCCCCGGCATGCTGAGACGGATCCGGTCGAACACGGGTCAAGGGGCAACCGAAAACAGGCGGACCCGAATGGATGAGGCCCTGTTCTTTATCCGTACGAAAAAGCAGGCCTATGGCGACTTGTTATTCTGGCCCCTGGTGATCCTGGTATCTTTGTTCGCCCTGTTTTTTTCTCTGGGTGCCCTGGGCGGCACCATGTTCCGGGTGGCGTTCAGTGATGTGGCGTTCGGGTGGCAGTCCACCCTGGCGGCCACGCCTGCCGCAGTCCATGATCTGGTGGCCCTGGTATCTTTGCCCTGGGCTGCATGGATACCGGATGTCCTGGCCGGTCCCACCCCGGAACAGATACAGGGGTCCCGGATCGTTCTGAAACAGGGGATCGCCGCGCTGGCCACGGAACACCTGGCGTCCTGGTGGCCGTTTCTGTGTTTGAGCATGGTGTGTTATGCAGTGATTCCCCGGCTGGTGATCATCTTTTGGGCGGTCATGGCTCAGCGGTCGGCCCTGAACCGGTTTGATTTCCAACAGCCCCGGTTCCGGCGTCTGATTGTCCGCATGAAATCACCGGTCATGGATATCGGGTTTGAAGAAAACACCCCGGCCCGGCAGACCGCTAAAGCATCATCCGGGCCGGGGCACCGGCCCTGTGAGCAGGAAAAACCACCTGAAGTCGCTGTCCCGGAACAAGAAAAAGTTTCAAACCAAACAGATGAAAAACCGCCGCCTCCCTCTGGGACGTCGGTGCCGGAATCTTCAGAAACCGTGGCAGCACCCGTGGGAACTCCGGCCGTGGTGCTGGCGCCGGTACCGGCCTGGGATGCGGCCGCCACAGACCGGATTTCAGATCTGCTGTCCCGGCAGTTTCTGCTCGATGTCCGGCAGGTGATTTTTGTGGAACAGGATCTGGCAACGGATTCCCGCCTGCTGGGGCCGGATGTGCTCAACGGCGCGGACCCGGTGATTTTTCTTCAGGAAGTGTGGCAGCCGCCCATACGGGGTATTCTTCATTATCTGGTGCAGCTCAAGCAGGGGGTTCTGGCGGACAAGAATCTCTGGGTGCTGTTGACCCGGGCCCCTGAAGAGGAAAATCTGGGTGTGGCGGACCGGGATATGGATGCCGGGGTGTGGCAGGACCGCATTCTCGGGCTGGGGCACCCGGACATGCTGGTGGAAAGGATCCGGCCATGAGTTCAGACATTCCGGAATTTGCCGTACTTGGGCATCCCAACGAAGGCAAGTCCGCCGTCGTGTCCACGCTGACCGAAGATGACCAGGTGCGGGTCAGTCCGGTGCCGGGGGAAACCACGGTGTGCCGGACCTATACCGTGAAAATCGATGGAAAAGAGATCATCCGGTTCGTGGATACACCCGGGTTTCAGGTGCCCCGGCAGACCCTGGCATGGTTCAATGCCTATCCCGGAGAACCGCACCGCATCTTGGATGAATTTATTGCGGTCCATGAATCTGATCCGTTTTATGCCGATGAAGTGGAACTGTTTCGTCCGGTGGCCCGGGGGGCGGGCATTATCTATGTGGTGAACGGGTCCCGCCCGGTCCGGGCCGATGACCTGGCGGAGATGGAAATCCTGCGGCTCACGGGCCGGCCCCGCATGGCCGTGATCAATTCCAAACACGCGGAAAACGACTATACCCGGGACTGGCGCCGGGAATTTGGAAAATATTTCAACAGCATCCGGATTTTCAATGCCAATACCGCCAATTTTTACGACCGCATCAAAATGCTGGAAAGTCTCAAGTCCATCGACCAGGAATGGGAACTGGTCCTGGCCCGGGTGATTCAGGCGTTTCAGGCGGAATGGGAAAAGCGTAACCGCCTGGCCAGTGCATACATTACCCATGCCATTGAAAAAAGCATCCGTTTTTTTGTGTCCCGGGGCCTGACGGGCGATGATGATCCGGTCCTGGTTCAGGAGGAACTGGCCGAAGTGTATCGGAAACAGGTGCGCGACATTGAAACATCGATGTTTCATCATATCCGCGCCCTGTTCCGGCACCGGTTGTATGAGGTGTCCCTGCCCGATTATTCCGTGCTTCAGCACGATCTGTTTTCCAGAAAAACCTGGGAACTGCTGGGATTGACCCGAACCCAGCTGGCCGCGGCCGGGGCTGTTCTGGGAGGCACCATGGGTGCGGTGGCGGACACGGCGGCCCACGGTTTGAGCTTTGGCATGTTCACGGCCATTGGCGGGCTTCTGGGCGCGGGGTCTGCCGTGCTGGGGGGACGGCGTGTGGCAGACAAAAGCCCGGCCGGCATCCGGCTGGGGGGAGACCGGATCCAGGTGGGCCCCAATGAAAACCCCCAGTTTCTGTATATTCTTCTGGACCGGGGCCTGATCTATTATGCCCATATCATCAACCGGCCCCATGGCCGGCGGGAAAAGCGAAACATCACGGACATCACGGATGATACCGTGAAAAAACAGGGCATCACCACGGCACTGACCCCGGCCCGGCGACAGGTCTGCGCCCGGTACTTCAAAGCGGTCAAAGGCCGCAGACGGATCAAAGATAAAAAAGCGGTGCTGTCGTTTGCCGCACTGGTGCTGTCGCTGCTGGAAGAACTTTCACAAAGAACCGATTATTAAGGAGGGTTGCCACCCATGTTGCCCCATCTGTTCCGCCCGATTCAAATCGGGCACCTCACCGTGAAAAACCGGCTGATGATGTCTGCTATGAGCATCAATTTCGGTGTGGATGATCATTGTCATGTGACGGACCAGCTTATTGCCTATTTTGTGGCACGGGCGAAAGGCGGGGCCGGCATGATGCTGGTGGGGGGCGGCAGCGTCCACCCCGGGGGCCAGGAACTGCCGGACCTGCCCCAGATGTATGAGGACGGCTGTATTCCGGCACTCCGGTGCATGGTGGATCAGATCCGGCCCTACGGCGTCCGGTTCGGGGTCCAGCTCATGCACGGGGGCCGGCAATCCTATCTGCCGGAAAAGGTGGCCCCGTCCGCCATTCCGGCCCCGGCCGTGGTAAAGGGCGAGGTGCGTGCCCTGACCGTGGGGGAGATCCGGGACCTGGTAACCTGCTTCGGGGATGCGGCACGGCGGTGCAGAGAGGCGGGATTTGATTTTGTGGAGATTCACGGGGCCCACGGGTATCTCATCAACCAGTTCATGTCTCCCAACGCCAATGTGCGCACCGATGAATACGGGGGCAGCTTTGACAACCGGACCCGGTTTCTGTTCGAGATCCTGGCCGACATTCAGGCAAAGGCGGGAGCGGACTTTCCCGTGGGCATCCGGATCAACGGCAATGACTACATGGCAAACGGGTGGGAACTGACCGATGCCCTGACCCTGGCCCCGCTGCTGGAATCGGCCGGTGCCGCGTACCTGCACGTGTCCGCCGGGGTGTATGGGTCCACCGAGCTGACCATCCCTTCCATGTATACCCCCCAGGGCTGTTTCGTCCACCTGGCCGAGGCTGTCAAACAGGTGGTGGATATACCGGTGATCACGGTGGGCCGGATCAAGGACCCGGTCCATGCCGACCAGATCATTGCGGATGGCCGGGCCGATATGGTGGCCCTGGGCCGTTCGTTTCTAGCGGACCCGGAGTATCCAAAAAAAGCCCGGACCGGTAGAATCGACGAAATCCGGCCCTGTGTGGGGTGCTGCCTGGGGTGCATCCATGCGGTGCTTGCCAAGGAGCCGGGCGGGTGCGTGGTCAACCCGGATGTGGGGCGGGAGTATCTCTTGACATCCGGGGAAACTGCCGGTGAACCGGCCGGGTCTCCGGGCAGGCCCTCAGTCAAGCCCTCGGTCAATCCCCCGGTGCGGGTCCTGGTGGCCGGGGCCGGTCCGGCCGGTCTGGCTGCGGCCCGGGAATGCGCCCTGGCCGGCCATGATGTGGTGATCTGTGAACAGAAGGATGTTTCCGGCGGGCTGCTGAACCTGGCGTCCAAAGCCCCTGGCCGGGGCGAGCTGGGGGATATTCTGCGGTTTTTCGACCGGGCGCTGACACGCCTGGATATCCGGGTCCGATACCAGACCCCGCTGACAAAAGAACTGCTGGACGAAGTATCTCCGGACCATGTGGTGCTGGCCACCGGTTCCCTGCCCCAGATGCCCGTGATCAAAGGGTTGTTCACCACATCCATGGCACTGGTCACCGGTGTGGATGTGATGGCGGGCACGGAAACGGCCGGACAACAAGTGATCGTCCTGGGCGGGGGCATGGCCGGCCTGATCGTGGCGGATTTTCTGGCAGACCAGGGAAAGTCCGTAACAGTGCTGAACCGGAAAAAAAGCTTTGCCGAACAGATGTCCGCCAATGACCGGTACTATCTGCGGGAGAATCTGAAAAAAAAGGATGTCACCCTGTACAAGCAGGTAGCCATCCAGGCCGTTACTTCAGATGGGGTGATATTTACCTGCAAGGGAGAAAAAACAACCCTGTCCGGGTTCGACACAGTGGTAATTTCAGAAAAGTACGAAGCGGTTCGGGCGGCAAAATCCCTGGAAAAAACATCATCAGCCCGGTTTCATCTCATCGGCGATGCCAAATCCCCCCGGCATTTGATGTACTGCATCAGCGAGGCTCATGAACTGGCCCTTTCCCTGTGACATATCCTGGTTCGGTTGGCGGACGAATGATTCACGCGGTATGCGGCAGGCGGTTGATCCGGTCTGGGATATCAGGGGGCCATGGAGAGCTGCACCGGCAGGCTGGACACCACGTTGAATTTGTACTTATCACTGCGGTAGGTGCAGTAGCAGACCTCAATGGGGCGGTTGATATCATCATACAGGACCCATTCCAGAAAAATACAGGGCTGGGGTGAATCAAACCCGAAGGTCCGGGTCTCAAATCTGTTGGACATGACAGCAGTGAATGTCTGGTCTGCGTGATGCAGGCGCAGGTTGAAATTTTCCCGGTAAATCGGGTACATGCCCTTGCTCAGATCCATTTCCAGCACCGTTTTGAATGGTTCATAGGGCAGGTAGGTTCCCTGGATCAGGGCAGGTTCTTCATCAGCAAAAAATGTCCGCAGTATATAGATGACCCGCAGATCACCGGACAATTGCAGGGGGTCTGCAATTTTTGGATCCGCCTGAATGATCTCCACCCGGTTTACCTTGAATGCCGGCTGGCTGCCGCTGCGGCGGATATCACTGAAAAATCCGCTGATGGTATTCAGGCTGAAAATAAAGTTTTTGTTGTTTTCAGCGGCAACAAACGATCCTTTGCCCCGTGTCCGGGTGATGATTCCCTCCACCACCAGGCGGTGGAGGGCTTTGCGTACGGTCATGCGGGTGACGTTGAACTGCCTGGCCAAAGCTGTTTCCGTGGGGATCTGGTCCCCGGTTTTCAGTTTTTCCGCCCGCAGCTGTTCCTGGAACCAGTGGTATATCTGCACGTATTTGGGCGGTCGCTTCTGGGGCTGAATCATGGGCCTCCTGTTGGTCTGAAACAGTTTTTACGGGCAATTTGTATACTTATGGCATGGATTTGTATAATAAATCAACCACCAAAAAATGTTGCCGGGTTTTAAAAAAATACTTGACAAATGAATAGAGATTGATTTAAGCGTTTAGTAAATGTATATACAAATTTAGTATATACAAAAACACTGCCTCAACAATCTGATTCAAACAAGGAGGGAACATGTCCAAGCCAAACATGCAGTTTTCAAAAATCCGGCTTTCCCGCCGCTCTTTTTTAAAGGCATCTGCCGCTTCCGCAGGCTGGCTGATGCTTCCCGGTCTGGGGATGCACCCGTCATGGGCCCAGGATACCCGGGTGCTGCGGGTGCGGGATTACGGTGATCCCCAGTCTCTGGATCCCGGCATTGCATCCAATCTTTACGAGGAGCATGTCAATGCGGCGGTGCACAACAAGCTGATCGCTTACAAGCCCGGCACCAAATGGGAGTGGCAGCTGGAGGCGGCCCAGTCCATCGAACAGCTGGATCCCACCCACATCAAATTTGTGCTCAAGCCCGGCATCACGTTTACCAACGGATTTGGTGAAATGACGGCGGAAGATGTGAAATTTTCCTATGAACGCATCATCGATCCGGAACTCAAATCCCCCATCAAAGGGGACTGGGCCACCCTGGCATCCGTGGATGTCACAGACAGATACTCCGGGATCATCGTGCTCAGCAAACCGTTCCAGCCGTTATGGATGACCACCCTCCCTTATATGGGGGGCAATATTGTTTCCAAAAAAGCGGTTGAAGCGGCCGGCGGAAAGTTTGCCGCCATGCCTTCCTGTTTTTCCGGGCCCTATGTGATCAAGGAACGCGAACCCAAACAGCGCACCGTTCTGGCCCGCAACCCGGAATGGAAAGGGGCGCCGGCCGCGTTTGACGAAATTCATATTTTTCCCATTGATGATGAGAAAACCGCGGAAATGGGGTTTGAGGCAGGGGATCTGGATTATACCCGCGTCAGCATGAGTTCGTATAAAAATCTGAAGAAAAAACCGCCGAAAAACAGCGTGGTGGAAAAATATCCCTCCCTGTATTATGTGTGGCTGGGCATGAACATGGAACACCCCAAACTGTCTGATGAGCGGGTCCGCAGGGCGGTGCAGTATGCCGTGGATATCCCCTCCATCCTGGAGGCTGCCTATGACGGGGTAGCAGATCCGGCCACAGGGTATGTGCCGCCGGGGCTGGTGGGCCACCGGCCGGATACGCTGGTGCCTTTTAAAGCAGATTTTGCCAAAGCCAAAGCCCTGCTGGCGGAAGCCGGGTATCCGGACGGCATCGATCTGGATCTGGAGGTGCGCAACAAAGCGGTCTATATCGCTGCCGGACAGGTGATCCAGGCGGTGGCCGCCCAGGCAGGCATCCGGATGACCCTGAATCTGCATGATTCCGGTTCCTTCTGGTCCCTGGGAGATGAGAGCAAGGGAGACCGCTGGAAAAAGCTGCAGCTGGTGTTGAACCGGTTTTCATCCGCCCCTGATCCCCACTATGCAGCCCAGTGGTTCACCAAAGAACAGGTGGGGGTGTGGAACTGGGAGCGGTTCAAAAATCCAGAATACAACCAATTGTATGAACAGGCCCTGGCTGAAGCGGATAAAGACAAACGCGACCAAATGTACCGGCGGATGCAGGAACTGATGGAAGCGTCCGGGGCCTACCGTTTCATCACCCATGAAGCGGTTCCTGTGATTTACACGGACAGGATCATTCCGGCATTGCGGCCGGACGGCATGCCGCTGTTACGCTATTTTACAACTGCCTGATGCAGGCCGGGAAAAACCCATGCTGTTTTATCTGTTAAAACGTGTCGGTCTGGCAGTGGTGATTGTGGTGGTGGCAGTGGTGCTGCTGTACTCCATGATCCATGTCGTACCCGGGGACCCGGCCAGTGTGATCCTGGGACCCCGGGCCACGCCGGAAATGAAGCAGGAACTGCATAAACTCATGGGCCTGGACCGGCCGTTCGTGGTGCAGGTGGTCAGTTTTCTGGGCAAGGTGGCCAGAGGCGATCTGGGGATGGATTTTTTTTCCCAGAGACCGGTGGCCGAGATCGTGTTCAAACAACTGGATGAAACCCTGGTACTTGTTCTGGCAAGTATCACCTGGGCCATGCTGCTGGGCATCCCATTGGGATGCTACTCCGCGGTTTTCAGAAATACGTTTTCAGATAAACTGGTGGGGGTGTTTTCCATCGGGGTGATCGCCGTGCCGTCTTTTGTGGTGGCCCTGTATTCCCTGTTGTTTTTTGCGGTGACCCTGCAATGGCTGCCGGCCATCGGTGCAGGGGAATCGGGCCAGTTACTGGACCAGGCGCGGCACCTGATCCTGCCGGCATTTGCCATCGGACTGGGATGGGTAGGATATATCGCCCGTCTGGTGCGGGCCTCCATGCTGGAAGTGCTCAACGAAAACCATATCCGGCGGGCCCGGGCCTTTGGTCTGCCGGAAACCACCATTGTGTTTCATTATGCCCTGAAACTGGCCATTCTACCCACGGTGACCCTGCTGGGAACCGGTATCGGCCGCCTGATTTCATCGGCCGTGTTTGCAGAGATCGTATTTGCCAGACCCGGCATCGGCAAACTGATTTTTGACTCTGTGGTATCCCGGAACTATCCCCTGGTAATGGGTGCTGTGGTGGTCTCCACAGTATTGTTTGTACTGAGCACCACCATATCCGATTCCATCAACGCCATGCTGGACCCCCGGGTCAGGGAGCGGTTATAATGAATCAGATCAGGGAAATTTTCTTTCGTCTCCGCAATGAACCCATGGGCATTTTCGGACTTGTTCTGGTGCTGCTGGTGGTGGCGTGCGCCGTGTTCGCCCCGTTTCTGGTCACCCATGATCCCAATGCCCTGGATATCGCCCACCGGCTGGCCGGTCCGTCTTTTGACCACTGGATGGGCACGGACCAGCTGGGCCGGGATGTGTTCTCCCGGGTGGTGATGGGATCCCGCATTGCCGTGTGGGTGGCCCTGGTGACGGTATCCTTGTCTCTGGGCATCGGCCTGGTGCTGGGCATGATGGCCGGATACGGCCCCAAATGGATGGACAGCGGCCTGCTGCTGCTGTTCGACACCCTGCGGTCATTTCCCACCATCATGTTTGCCCTGGCCCTGGTGACGGTGTTCGGCCCCAGTCTTCAAACGGTGATCATCGTGATTGTGGCCACCACCTTTCCGGTATACGGCCGCATGGTGCGGACCCAGACCCAGGCGTTGGCCGGCAACGAATTCATCGTGGCGGAAGAAGCCATGGGTGCCGGTATGATGCGGGTACTGGGGGTGCATATTCTGCCCAATATCGTGGGGCCGCTGTTCATTGTGGCCAGTATGGATATCCCCGTGGTGATCACCATTGAAGCCGGGTTGAGTTTCCTGGGGGTTGGGGTCCGGCCCCCGACGCCCAGCTGGGGGGCGATTCTCAATGACGGATATGCCTATATCCGCAACACCCCGTGGATTATCATTTTCGGCGGAATCCCCCTGATTGTCACCACCCTGGGATTCACCTTTCTGGGGGAATCCATGCGGGACATGTTTGACCCCAAACTGCGCAAGGACTTATGATGACCCAACCGGTGCTGGATATAAGCAACCTGTGTGTCAATTATCAAACCCCCAAGGGGACGGTGCAGGCCCTGCGCCATATCCACCTGCAGGTGCCGCCGGCAAAGGTGGTGGGCCTGGTGGGAGAAAGCGGGTGCGGCAAATCCACTTTGATTTCGGCCGTGATTCGTCTGATGGCGGAAAATGCCCATGTGGCTGCCGGAAAAATAAGGTTTATGGGCCTGGATATGCAGGGATTTTCTGCTTCTGAGCTGCGGGGCATACGGGGCCGGGACATCTCCATGGTGTTCCAGGATCCCATGACCGCCCTGAATCCCGTGCTTACCATCGGCCGCCAGATGGTGGATATTCAGTACCGGGACGGCCTTTCCAGAAAGAAAAAACGGGAACGGGCCGCACGGATGCTGGAACGGGTGGGAATCAGTGACGGCCTGTCCCGCCTGGATAATTATCCCCACCAGTTTTCCGGCGGCATGCGCCAGCGGATCACCATTGCCATGGCCCTGCTGGTACAGCCCAAACTGCTGATTGCCGATGAACCCACCACCGCCCTGGATGCCACTCTTGAGGTGCAGATTATCCGTTTGCTCAAAGATTTGCAGACCGATTTTCAGTGCGCTATTTTGTTTATTTCCCACCACTTGAACGTGATTGCGGAACTGTGCGATTATGTGGGGGTGATGTATGCCGGTGAACTGGTGGAAAAAGGAACGGTGCGGGATATTTTCCACCGGCCGGGCCATCCCTATACCCGGTCTCTGCTGGAATGCGATCCCTCGGTGATTGAAGAACCCACCCGGTTTCTGCCCACCATCCCCGGGGACATCCCCAGCCTGATTGACCTGCCAAAAGGCTGCATTTTTCAGGACCGATGTGCACATGTCATGACCGTGTGCCGGAAAACACCGCCTCCGGCCGTTCACCTGGGGGATCACCACACAGCTGCCTGCCATTTTCTGGAGGAATGATGGAACCCTTATTGGAAGTTGATCAACTGCGGGTGCGGTTCAGAACCAAAGGATCGGTCAAAGCATTGCTGGAAAAGGATGACGACCCGTTTATCGACGGGGTGATGGGGGTCAGTTTCACCATCCATCCGGGACAGACCTTCGGCCTGGTGGGAGAGAGCGGGTCCGGCAAAACCACCTTGGCACGGGCCGTCATGGGGCTGGTGCCGGTGCATTCCGGTGCCATCCGGTTCAACGGGAAAAACCTGATCGGCCTGAACCGGGGTCAGATAAAGCCTTTCCGCAGGGATATTGCGATGATGTTCCAGGACCCGGCCGGGTCTCTGAGCCCCCGCCTCAAGATTCGCTCCCTTCTGGCCGAACCGTTCCGTATCCATAACAGAATGCCGGACAACCTGCCCGACGAGATTGCCCGGCTGCTGAAAATGGTCAACCTCTCTCCGGCCATGGGAGATCTGTATCCCCACCAGCTCAGCGGGGGGCAGGCCCGCCGGGTGGGAGTGGCCAGGGCCCTGGCCCTGTCTCCCAAACTGATCATCGCTGATGAACCCACGGCCGGCCTGGATGTGTCGGTCCAGGGGGAGATCCTCAACCTTATGGCCCGGCTGCAGGACGAACTGGGGGTCAGTTTTCTGATCATCACCCACAACCTGGCAGTGGTGCGCCATGTGAGCGACCATGCTGCCATCATGTACCTGGGGCGGTTTCTGGAGCAGGGTCCCACACAGACCGTGTTTCATCACATGCAGCATCCTTATACCCAGGCACTGCTGTCTGCCCATGCCAGCCCGGATCCGGATGCGGTACACCACCGAATCGCCATTTTTGGAGAGATCCCCAGTCTGTTCTCCCGGCCGAGAGGGTGTGAATTTCACACCCGGTGTCCCCGGGTCAGAGATGTCTGTCGTGAACGATTTCCCAAAGCGGCGGATCAGGAAAAGGCCCACCAGTATTTCTGCCATTTTCCATTGTCTGAATCCTTACAATGAAACCATCTGATACAACCCTGTATTTGGAGGAATAGGTCACCCATGCGCTTCGATACCTTGCTGGAAAAGTCTGAACCCATCTGTTTTCCCCCGGTGGACGGGGTCCGCCGTTTTCGGAACCTGAAGATTCCCATGCGGGACCAAACAAAGCTGGCCGCAGATGTCTATCTGCCGGATACCGGAGACCCGGATGCGGCATTTCCCGTGGTCATGGAATACATTCCCTACCGCAAAGACCAGGTGGACCTGTCGGCCCGGCCGTTTTACACCTATCTGGCCCGCAGAGGTTACCTGGTCATCCGGGTGGATATCCGGGGCACGGGTGCGTCTGCCGGCAAAAATCTGGATGAATACCTGCTCCAGGAACAGGAGGACGGATATGACTGTGTGGAATGGATTGCAGCCCAGCCCTGGTGTGACGGGCATGTGAATATGATGGGTATTTCCTATGGTGGATTTTCCGCCCTGCAGGTGGCCACCCATCAGCCTCCCCATCTCACCAGTATCATCCCGGTGGATTTTACCGATGACCGGTACCATGATGACTGCCATTACCAGGGCGGGTTGATGCGCCTGTATTATGACATCGCCTATTACGGCGGGGCCATGGTGGCATCCAATGCCATGCCGTCCCTGATGGAGGCGGCAGGAGAAGACTGGGCCGATACCTGGCGGCAGCACCTGGAAGAAAACGAACCCTACCTGTTGCAGTGGTACCGCCATCAGACCGCCGGTCCCTACTGGGATCATGGGTCGGTCCGGTATGTGGCCGACCGGATCCGCTGTCCGGTGATGATGATCGGCGGCTGGCGGGACGGGTACATGAACGTTCCCCTGCGCCTGTTTCAGGCTTTGTCAGTACCGCGGAAAGTGTGGATCGGTCCGTGGAACCATGCCATGCCGGACGGAGCGGTGCCCGGTCCCCGGGTGGATTATCTCAATGAAGTGGTGCGGTGGCTGGACTGCTGGTGCAGGGGAAAATCCACCGGTATCATGGAAGAACCCCCGGTGGTGGTGTTCATGCAGCAGTACCAGCCGCCGGAGGTGGACCGCCTGGAAACCAGAGGAGCGTGGCGGGCGGAAACCACCTTCCCGGTGCCGGGATCGGGCACCCGGTCTCTGTTTCTCGATACATCCGGCTGTCTTTCCGAAGAGGCAGGCACAGACAGCCATGATCTGCTGACCTATATGCCCACTGTGGGTGCCGGCGGCGGTCTTTTTTCCGGGGGAATCCAGTTCGGCCTGCCCGGGGACCAGCGCCCGGATGAAGCATTCAGTGCCGTGTACACCACAGAACCCCTGGCGGAGGACCTGCATGTAATGGGACGTCCCAGAGCAGTGCTGCATGTGTCTTCCAGTGCCGCGGTCATGGGGTATGCGGTCAGCCTGTCGGATGTGGCACCGGACGGTACCTCCCATCTGGTGGCCAAAGGGGTGCTCAACGGCACCCGCAGGCATTCCTTTACAGACCCGGAACCCATGGCGCCGGGAACCGTATATGAACTGGGCATCGACATTGACAGCACCGGCTGGATATTTCAAGCAGGTCACTGTATCCGCCTGTCTGTGGCCAATGCAGACTGGCCCAATTTCTGGCCCACACCGGAAGAGGGGGTCAGCAAGATTTTTTTCGGATCTGCCCGGCCCAGCCGGCTGGACCTGCCGGTAGTGCCGGACGCCGGGTCAGCGCAACCGCCGGTTTTTGCCCCTTCCACCATGGTGAGGCCGCCCCATCTGGCATCGGTCCGTCCCCCCAGGTGGGAGGTGTGCACCGATATGCTCAGCGGCAGAAAAACCGTGCGCCTGCAGGTAGACAGTGTGCACCGGCTGACAGATACCACCGTGTTTGAAAAACAGGCGTCAGGAAAGTTTCAGGTGCATCCCCGGCATCCGGCCCTGGCCTCGGGCCAGGGAAAACATCTACAGGAACTCAAAAGCGACGGGGGGTCCATCCGGGCCGAATCCGACGTCTGGGTACAGGGAGGGAAAACCCATTTTCAGGTGATCATCAACCTGGTCGTGCGGGTCAACGGCGGGATGATTTTTTCCCGAAAATGGGTGGAATCCATTCCCCGTCACCTGCTTTGACAGGCCTGGCTATTCAATCTCAAAGGCCCGTTCTCCGTGCAGGGCACTGTCCAGGCCGGTCCGTTCATCCTGGCCGTCCACCCGGAGTCCGCCGCATACCAGTTTGGTGACATATACCACGATCAGGGTGGCTGCGGCGGAAAACGCGATGGTGGCGATGATGGATACCACCTGGGTCCAGACCTGTCCGGGGTTTCCGTAAAACAACCCCCTGGCCCCTTCAGTGACGGCCGGGGAGGCGAACAGCCCGGTGGCCAGAGCCCCCCACATGCCGCACAGGCCGTGAATGCCGAACGCGTCCAGAGAATCGTCATACCCCAGCTTTTTCTTGAGAATCACCACGCCGTAAAACCCCACGGCCCCGGACACCAGGCCGATGATCAAAGACCCGGACAGGGTGACGAATCCGGCGGCCGGGGTGATGGCCACCAGCCCGGCAATGACACCGGATGCCATGCCCAGCAGGGTGGGTTTGCCGCTGATTTTCCACTCCATGAACAGCCAGGTCAGGCCGGCGGCGGATGCTGCCGTGTTGGTGACCAGAAAGGCGGAAGCGGCCACACCGTCGGCAGCCAGTTCACTGCCGGCATTGAATCCGAACCATCCGAACCAGAGCAGGGCCGCGCCCAGGGCGGTAAATGCCACGGATGACGGAATCATGGGCTCTTTGCCGTATCCGGTGCGTTTTCCCAGCACCAGAGCCAGCACCAGGCCGGACACCCCGGCATTGATGTGGACCACATTGCCGCCGGCAAAATCCAGGGCCCCCATGTGGTGCATCCAGCCTCCGCCCCAGACCCAGTTGCACACCGGCGCGTACACAAAGGTGATCCAGAGAACGGCAAACACGATCCAGGCGGAAAACTTCATCCGGTCCACGGCCGAGCCCAGGATGATGGCCACGGAGATGCAGGCGAATGTCATCTGAAACACCACAAATATCAGGGTGGGGATGGTGCCGGACACGGAACTCGCATCGATGCCGGCCAGCAGAATGTGACCCAGGCTGCCGATCAGGGGGCTGGCGCTCTCGCCGAAGGCCAGGGAATATCCCCATCCCACCCACACCAGGCCGGCCAGGCAGTATGCGGCAAAGGTCATGGCAATGGTGTTGAGCAGGTTTTTGTACCGGGACATGCCGCCGTAAAACAACGCCAGGCCCGCCGGGGTCATCATCATGACCAGGGCCGTGGACATGGTGACCCAGGCGGTGTCCCCGGTATCAATGGCGCCGTCGGACGCAAAAACAGAGGCAGTGGTTGTCAGTAACAGGGTGATGCTCATCAGGCAGTATTTCAATCCCATGGTGGTTCCTTTCTTTTTGTCGTTTGAAAAGCATTCTCAATAGCTGCCTTCTGTATTGAGCAAATCATATGCCAGAAGTTGGGGTCTGACAGTATTTATTAATTCAACCATTTGAAATTATGAGAATGATTATTTTTTTTCTTTGGTTTAATCTGAATTTTTAATGAATTTGTTTGAGCATAAAGTCATTAAAAAACAAAATTGTATTTTATTGATTATAGTCAATGACAAAATTGTAATATAATACAGCTCGTAGTTTTGTTTTATCAGGTGTTTTATGACTGGTATGATATCAATTTACATCCTGCAGGTACATGTTATGCTGAGTGGCTGTGACATGCCTGAACATGGATAATTCCCGGATATCCAGTTGAGCCTGAAAGTCCTTGACCTGGAATCAAAATTGCTCTATATTCCCGTGCTTTTGTTTTGAACACAATTGTTGCATGATGGGAGACGTTTGTCATGTATGCCAATATAAGACCGTTTGTTGCATTGTATTCCTCAGTGACCCTGATGATGATGGGACTGGGGCTGTTGAATACGTTTCTGGGGCTCCGGCTCTCTCTGGAAGGGGTGTCCACCCAGGTGACCGGCCTGGTGATGAGCGCCTATTTTGTGGGACTGGTGGCCGGTACCACTTACTGCCGGAAAATCATCAGAAATGTGGGGCATATCCGGGCCTTTGCCGCGTTCATCGCAGTCACCACCGCCGTGGTGATGGTCCATGGACTGTATACCTCCCCGCTGCTGTGGGCTGTGCTGCGGTTTGCCGCCGGTATCTCCAATATGGGACTGTTCATGGTGATCGAAAGCTGGCTCAATGAGTGCGCCGAACCCAGATTCCGGGGGCGCATTTTTTCCATATACATGATTGTCACCTATCTGGGCAGCACCGTGGGGCAGCAACTGCTGAACACGGGAGATGTGCGCGGTCAGGCCCTGTTCCTTGTGGCAGGCGTGTTCCTGGTGCTGAGCACCATACCGGTGGCCATGACCCGTTCCATCCATCCGAAGCTGCCCAAAGTGGAGCAGGCGGCCCTGAAGACCATTTTGAAAAAAGCGCCCATCGGCATGCTGGGCTGTTTTGGTTCCGGACTGCTGCACAGTGCCTTCTACACCATGGGGCCGGTGTTTGCTCACCAGATCCAGTTGACTGTGTCACAGATCTCCTGGTTCATGAGTCTGACGGTGCTGGGGGGGCTGCTGCTCCAGTGGCCGGTGGGGATGTTGTCGGACCGGCTGGACCGGTCCCTGGTGCTGCCGGCACTGGGCATCATCCTGGCAGTCATTTCTCTGTTCCTACTGCTGTTCTCCCGGTACTCTCTGGGTATACTCCTGGGGACCACGGCAGTGTTCGGCGGAATCTTTTTTTCCATTTACCCGGTGGCAGTGGCCCGGGCCCATGACATCTTCGAGGCCCAGGACGTGGTCAAGGTCAGCTCAGTGCTGCTGCTTTGCTACGGCATCGGCGCCATGTTCGGCCCTATCCTGGCCGCCATGGTCATGTCCCTGACCGGCACCCCCTATGGCCTGTATTTTTACATGATCGCCGTCAGCAGCCTGTATGCAGTGGTCACCCTGATGCTGCGGCAAAAGGAATCCGTACGCATTGTTCCGGTGGCAGAACAGGTGGATTTCGTGATCATGGAAACGACCTCGGATGTGGCCATGCACCTGGATCCCCGTCTGGAACGCCCCCAGGGGGAAGAAGGGTGAGTCCGCAGCCATGGCATCCAGGCCCGGGCATTGAACACCCAGGCTTTGGTCTGTCCGTGGAACAGGGTATAGTACAGAAATTCCCGGCCCATGTCTCCGGCATGGGCGGCCGGGTTATGGCTCAGCCGTATCATCATCAGGGGTTGCCATTTCCCTGAGTTTGAATTTCTGGATTTTACCGCTGGCCGTGGTGGGAAATTCATTCACAAAGTAAATATGGCGCGGGATTTTATGAAATGAGATCCTGTCTTTGCAAAATTTTCGGATCTCTTCTTCGGAAGAGGTTTTTCCGTTTCTCGTCTGAATGAAGGCCGCCACTTCCTCGCCGTATTTTTCATCGGGAATGCCCACCACCTGAACATCCTGTACTACCGGGTGGGTGTAGAGAAATTCTTCGATTTCCCGGGGATAGATATTTTCGCCACCCCGGATGATCATGTCTTTGAGCCGGCCCTGGATGATGCAGTTGCCGTTCTCGTCCATGCTGGCCAGATCTCCGGTATGCAGCCATCCGTCGCTGTCAATGGTTTCCTTTGTCTTGTCCGGCATTTTGTAATAGCCTTTCATGATGTGGTATCCCCGGCTGCAGAGCTCCCCGGTTTTGCCGGGTGGCAGGGTCTCGCCGGTGAGGGTGTCCACGATTTTCAGCTCCACGTTGGGCAGGGCCCGTCCCACGGTTTCGGTTCGAATCTCCAGCGAATCGTTTCGCCGGGTCTGGGTGATACCGGGGGAGCTTTCCGTCTGACCGTAGACGATGGTCAGTTCCTGTGCCCCCATTTTTTCCATGACCCCTTTCATAACTTCCACCGGGCAGGTGGAGCCGGCCATGACCCCGGTGCGCAGGCGGGAGGTGTCATATTGCTTTTCATCCATGGCTTCGAGTTCCGCAATGAACATGGTGGGCACCCCGTGAAGGGCCGTGCATTTCAATGCATCCACCGTGTCCAGAACCACCTCCGGCCGGAACGAGGTCACCGGTGCCATGGTGGCGCCGGACACCGAGCAGCACATGGTGCCGATCACGCACCCGAAGCAGTGGAAAAAAGGCACCGGGATGCACAGATTGTCGTCCGGGGTCAGGGCCATGATTTCGGCCATGCTCCGCGCGTTGCCGATCAGGTTGCGATGGGTGAGCATCACGCCTTTGGGGTATCCGGTGGTCCCGGAGGTGTACTGGATCATGGTGACATCATCCGGCGCGATGCTGTCGGCCCGTTCATCCAGAGCCGCATCGGAAATCCGGTTTCCCATTTCCAGCATCTGCTGCCAGGTAAGAGTCCCGGCAACCGGGTCTTGCCCTAACAGCACGATGTTTTTCAAAAACGGCAGTTTTTCAATCTTCAGTGCGCCGGGCTCACATTGGTCCATTTCCGGGCAGACCCGCCGTAGAATCCGGATGTATTCGCCCGGTTCGCGAACCCCGTGGGTCATGATCAGGGTGGTGGTGTCGGACTGATCCAGAAGGTATTCCAGTTCAAAGGCCCGGAAATTGGTGTTCACCGTCACCAGCACCGCACCGGCCATGGCGCTGCCGAACTGGGTGTACACCCATTCGGGCAGATTGTTGGCCCAGACGGCGATATGGTCTCCGCGCCGGATTCCCAGCGCCATCAATCCCTTGGCCACCTGGCGGCAGATATCCCGGAATTGGGCAAAGGTATTTTTAAATCCATACTCGTGGTATGCCAGAGCGATGTCGTTTTTCAGTTTTTCAGCGTTCGCATCAACAAGGTCTCCGATTCGGTTCAGACGAGTGTCAAATTCCATGGATGGCATTGCGTAGATTTCCTCCTGTGGTTGGGGTGAGCGTTGCGTTCCTGAGAAAGAGCTGAAAATACAATTAGGACAGTCCAACGCGGTTTGTCAAGCAAAGGATGAAAACTTTTTACGGGTATTCCCTGCAGCGAAATTTATCCACTGCAGGGAACACTTGCCTGGAATCCTCCTGCCGTCAGAAAAAAGGGTCTGGCCGAATGGATTTACTGTATTTCATCAGAGCGCACTTTTGATTTCAAAATCAGCATACGCTGCCATACCGTGTTCACCAACGTCAAGGCCGCCCATCTCTTCTTCCTCATCAACCCGGATGCCCAGTGTCGCTTTCAGGGCATAGAAAATAACCAAAGCGGAAAAAAAGCAGGGAACTGCATACGCCAGAACACCAACAAACTGTATGATAACCGAGTAATCCGGGCTGAAAAGACCCACAGCCAATGTGCCCCAGATACCGCAGACCAGATGCACGGAAATCGCACCCACAGGGTCATCTATTTTCAACCGGTCGATTCCCAGTACCGAAATCACGACCAAAAGACCTGCGATAAGCCCGATGATGATGGCGCTCATCACGCTGACCACATCTGCTCCGGCCGTGATACCTACAAGTCCCGCCAGAGATCCGTTGAGCGCCATGGAAAGATCGGGTTTTTTCTGGAGAATCCAGGAAAGAAAAATGGCGCCCATGATACCGGCAGCAGCGGCCAGCGCAGTTGTTACAAAAACGAAAGAAACGGCGGCAGGATCGGCTGAAAGCACAGAACCACCGTTAAATCCGAACCATCCCAGCCACAGCAGAAACACACCAATGGCGGCCAGCGGCATGCTGTGCCCCATGATGGGTTTGATTGTATTGCCTGCATATTTGCCCAGGCGGGGACCAAGTACCAGCACGCCTGCCAGGGCAGCCCATCCCCCCACCGAGTGAACCAGTGTCGAACCGGCAAAATCGTAAAAACCCATGGCATCCAGCCAGCCGCCGCCCCACTTCCAGCTGCCCACCCAGGGGTATACCACTGCCACATATATGGCAGAGAAAATCAGAAAGCTGTGCAGCTTGATCCGTTCCGCCACAGCACCGGAAACGATGGTGGCTGCGGTGGCAGCAAACATGGCCTGAAAAATAAAATCCGTCCAGTAGGTGTAGACACCGACACCGTCATCGCCGGCAATCATAATGTTTTCCGGGCTCACGCCTATACCGAACCCTGCAAACCCGAAAAATCCTGAAATGGAAAAATCGCCGGGATACATCAGATTAAATCCCATGACCGCATAAGTGAGCAGGCCGATGGCGATAATGGCGGTGTTTTTAAACAGAATGTTGACGGTGTTTTTTGCCCGGGTCAACCCGGCTTCAAGGCTTGCAAACCCAAGATGCATGATAAATACCAGAAAAGTGGCCACCAGCATCCATGTATTGTTTGCCACATACGCAGCTGCAGCACCTGTTAACTCTGCTGAGCCGCCTGCAGCCAGCGCAGCAGCGGGAATTGTCGTCATTGTTATGGCCAAAGGCAATATGCTTTTATGTAATTTTCGTGATTTCATTATACTCTCTCATTGTTTATGGTTTGTTATGTTTCATGCTTTTGCTAAATGGCGTCTTCCCCGGTTTCTCCGGTGCGTATCCGGCAGACTTCATTCAACGGCAGGACAAATATTTTGCCATCTCCGATCTTTCCGGTTTTAACGCTCTGGATGATCGATGTTACCACCGTATCGACCAGTTCTTCTTTTACAACAATTTCGACCTTGATCTTGGGAACAAAATCAACCCGGTATTCCGCGCCCCGGTACATCTCTTTATGTCCTTTTTGACGTCCGAAGCCTTTTACCTCGGAAATTGTCATTCCCTGTACACCCTCTTTGGCCATGGCCTCTTTCAGCGCATCGAGCTTAAACGGTTTGATGACGGCTTCAATTTTTTTC
Source organism: Desulfotignum sp. (assembly GCA_011389835.1). Classification (GTDB taxonomy): domain Bacteria; phylum Desulfobacterota; class Desulfobacteria; order Desulfobacterales; family Desulfobacteraceae; genus Desulfotignum. The sequence continues at coordinate 22,710 of JAABTO010000024.1, forward strand.
ATATTACCTCCGGTTTTATATTTATCTTCAAGTAACCTGTCATGTCATAAGAGCAAAACCAGTGCCATACAGAGAAAAATACACAAATTATGGATATAACTCATTGAAAAAACAGATAATAAATTTTGTGAATTAATTTTTTAATCTTTAAAATTTATTACATTTTTGTATTAAGCTGTAATACAAAAATGTAATAAATTGATGCCCAATGTAGAACGGATCTGAAAAAAATGTCTGACACAGCCGTATAAGTGATAAAAAAACCTTACCCGGTATTATCTGATGCAGGGCTGTGGTTGATATGACTTTTTAATTGACAAAAGCACGGTTGCTGGCCTAAGTTAGGCCGACAGGAATACCCGCCCAACCCATATGACAGCGGGAAGAGGGACGCACCTGGTTTTCAAAAATTTTAACCGAAGAGGGACAAAAGATGATGAAAAAAATTGTGGCATTTTTCATGGTGTTTTTATTTTTCGCAGTGTTTGCCTATGCAGATGACTGTAAAAACCGGGGCACGCTGGATGAGATGTATTGTGATGAAAACATGGACCTTGTGGCAGATACCCCCAAAGATCCAGCTGATTGGAAAGATCCCAATACGCTGGTTTTCACCTATACCCCGGTGGAAGACCCGGCTGTCTATAAAGATGCATTTGCTGATTTCCAGAAATATCTGGAAGAGGCCACCGGTAAAAAAGTGATCTACTATACCGTGCAGTCCAATGCGGCTGAAGTGGAGGCCATGCGGTCCGGGCGGCTGCATATTGCCGGATTCTCCACCGGACCTACCGGGTTTGCCGTCAATCTGGCCGGGTATGTTCCCATTGCTGTGAAAGGATACCATGACGGATTCCAGGGGTACAATCTGATTGTTGTCACCAAAAAAGACAGTGACATCAAGGAACTGGCAGACATAAAAGGCAAACGCATTGCCCACACATCTGCATCATCCAACTCCGGGAACCTTGCCCCCAGGGCGATTTTTCCCCAGCATGGTATTGTGCCGGATAAAGATTACACGGTTGTCTATTCCGGCAAGCATGACCAGTCCATTCTGGGCGTTGCCCACGGGGATTATGATGCCGCGCCGGTTGCCTCCGATGTCTATTACCGGATGGCGGACGCCGGCAGAATCAACGCGGATGACTTCCGCATCGTTTTCACCTCTCCCAAATTTCCCACCTCTTCATTCGGGTATGCCCACAATCTGCATCCGGATCTTGTGAAAAAGATAGTCGATGCGTTTTATGCCTATCGGTTTACCCCTGCCATGCAGGAAACCTTCGGCGGGGCGGACCGGTTCTATCCGGTAACCTATGAAAAGGACTGGAAAGTCATCCGTGACATTGCCGCATCAACCGGTACCTCCTACAACCAGGACGGTCTGCGGAAAATGGCGGAAAAAGAAGCGGCCAAAGCAGCCAAAAAACAATAACAGGCAGAGTGATGTGATGTTTTCAGGCGCCGTTTGTCCCGGCCCTTAAGGGATAAATGGCGCCACTCTACCATATGGTGATGTCACCTAAAAAAAAGACCGGGAGTATATGACTGTAGATGCACAGAGCGACGGCAGCGCTCCCCCGCAGCGTTCCATTTGCATTGAAAATCTGAGCAAAGAATATGTCAGGGGCAAACCGATTTTAAAAAATATCAGTTTTACGGTCCAGGGGCAGAGCAGTGTTGCCATCATAGGCCCTTCCGGCACAGGCAAAAGCACCCTGATCCGGTGTGTCAACAAGCTGATTCCCCCCACTTCCGGCAATGTGTATATCAGCGGGGAAAACATCACGCACCTGACCGGCCGGGACCTGCGCATGGCCAGGAGAAAAATCGGCATGGTTTTCCAGGAATTCAACCTGGTGGAACGGCTCTCGGTTATGGAAAATGTGCTGTGCGGCCGGCTGGGATATGTGCCTTCCTGGCGGGCCTGGTTGAGAAAGTATCCACAGAACGACATTGACAACGCATTTGCCCTGCTGGAGTCCATCGGCCTGCTGGAGTTTGCGCGCCAGCGGGCCGACAGTTTGTCAGGCGGCCAGCGGCAGCGGGTGGGCATCGCCCGTGCCATCATGCAGGAACCCCATGTCCTGCTGGCCGATGAACCCACCTCTTCTCTGGATCCCAAAACCAGTGTTGAAATTATGGAACTGCTGGTTTCTTTGTCCGGAGAACACGATATTCCCCTGCTGATCAACATCCATGATGTTGAACTTGCCAGGCGGTTTACCGTCCGGGTTATTGGACTTTCCAAGGGGGGAATCATCTATGACGGTCCCCCGTCGGAATTGACCAACGACCATCTCAAACAGATTTATGGCGGTGAGAACTGGCTCCAATGACTGCAGATACAGCAAAAAACTTCGGCCCGGCTTTCAAGACAAACTGGTGGGCCCGGGCCGGCTGGCTGGCAGGGTTTTTGTATGCAGCCTATGCAGCCAATTATCTGGATGTCTCCTGGGCACGGTTTCTCCAGGGATTGGGAAACGGGGCTGCTTTTTTAGCGGAGATGGTGCCGCCCAATTTTTCCCGCTGGGAGCTGCTTGCAGCCAATCTGATAGAAACCGTGGAAATTGCCATCATCGCCTCTGCCTTTGGTATTTTATTCTCTTTGCCCGTGGGCCTGCTGGCGGCCAGAAACCTTATGCCGTCCTGGATAACCTGGCCTTTCCGTGCCTTTATTGCCCTGTGCCGGTCTTTTCATCCGGTGATCTTTGCCATACTGTTTGTCAAAGCCGTGGGATTCGGTCCCCTTGCAGGCATCCTGACCCTGATTTTTGCCTCCATCGGATTTATCGGCAAACTGTTTACAGAGGCCATTGAAGAGATCTCCCTCAAACCCCTTGAAGCCCTTCGGGCAGCCGGTGCGCCCTTCATGAGTGTGATCATCTATGCCGTGCTCCCCCAGGTGCTTAACCGGTTTATCGGATTCTCCTCTTATCAGCTGGATGCCAACCTGCGCAATTCCACCATGGTGGGCATTGTGGGTGCCGGCGGCATCGGGGGCACTCTCTTTGCGGCATTCCAGCGGTTTGACTATGATTTTCTTGCGGCCATCCTTATTTCCATCATTGCCCTGGTCATGTTGAGTGAATTTATTTCCACCCGGATAAAGAGGGTTTTTCAGTGAGCCAGGCCGCTTCGTATAAATGGGAAAGATTTACCTTTTCTGAGCGGCTGGCCAGGTTTGCCGTATTTCTCGGCTTCGCCATAGCACTGTCACTCTCCATGCGCTCCGTGCAGATTATTCCCGAATTTCTCTATGATGCCCCCACCCAGGTGGCCGACCTTTTCAAACGGATGTGGCCCATGGATTTTGCCTATTACCCGGAAGGCATTCACCATGCCATGATGGAAACCCTTCACATTGCCACACTGGGAACCCTGCTGGCCATTGTCATGGCAATTCCCATCGGCGTTCTGGGTGCGAACAATATCGTACATTTCCCCCTGCTGAACTGGTTTTCCAAATTGATCCTCGTATCGTCTCGATCGGTTAATTCTCTGGTCTGGGCCCTGCTTTTTGTGGCGGTTTTCGGACCCGGCCCCCTGGCGGGTACCGTATGCATCGGGTTCCGGTCCATCGGATTTGTGGGAAAACTGTTTGCAGAAGCACTGGAAGAGGTGGACCCCGGTCCCATAGAAGCATTGACAGCCTCGGGTGCTCCCTGGTTCAGTATTTTTCTCAAGGGTTACTGGCCCCAGGCTGCACCGGCTTTCTGGGGGGTGTTTTTATTTCGCTGGGACATCAATGTGAGAGAATCAGCCGTTATCGGTCTGGTTGGTGCCGGCGGTATCGGTATGGTGCTGGACACCGCACTCAACCTTTTTTTCTGGAACCGCGTGTCCGTCATCTTGTTGAGTATCTTTGTGGTGGTCATTCTGGCCGAACTGCTGGTAACCGCCATCCGGAAGCGTATCATATAACCCTGCACCACCTGATCAGCCCAATTTTTCAAATATCAGATCCGGCCTTACCGCAGACCGCGCCAGCATATCCAGGGTAGTGACACCAGTGAGCACCAGGGCGGAACAATACCCGTAATCTCGGGCTCCCTGTATATCGGACCGGATGAAATCCCCTACCATAAGAACCCGATTCCGGGGGATGGATTTATCGTACAAGGTTTCCAGCTGGTCATGGGTTTTTTGAAATATCGGCGAAAACGGCTTTCCAAGATAAATGGGGGACAAACCGATCCCATAGGTTTCGAGCACCCGGACAATAAACCGGGCCACACCGCCGGCCCCGATGCAGATATGTCCGGAGGTTTTTCCGGGATAATATTCATCCGGATTGGGAACAATCAGCCGGGCATCGGGTTTTTGGATAAAGAAATTGACAACCGCATTGATGGTGGTTTCCCAGTCATATCCTTTTTCTCCCACGATAATACCCTGGCTGTGATCGATCTGTGACAGGTCCCGCGTGGTATGCAGCCCGGCCTTTTGGGCAAAACATGGATTGCCCAGGTTGCCCATGATAAAAAAAGGATCACAGGAAAAGTTTTCATCCATATGCAGGGTCACCAGGCCGTCTGCACAGGAAACAATTTCCGTATGATGAATCTGCAGATCTGCGGCATTGAGAATCTGTGCCTTTTCTTCGGTGGAATGATCCCCGTCATTGGTGAGCAGAAAAAAGGGCATCCGGTTTTCACGCAGCATGGCCAGCACATCCTGGCTTCCCGGAGCTGCTCTGCCATTTACGAGAAGCACACCGTCGATGTCAAAAACCAGGGCATCCAGTGTATCCAGATGGCTCCGGAGCCATTCATGCAGGGTAGAGATTACGTCTGTGTTTAATAACATATTGCTGTATTCAGGCCTTTGTATCAATTTGTCCCTTACAAGGCCATCTTATACCCCATCCTTTGGCCCCTGACAAATGGTTTGCCCGGGACGGAATCATCTTTTTCATAGACAGTAACAGGTAGTCTGGCCATAATAAATCTCCTTTTCTTTTGCGGTAATTAATGAAACAATAAATCATGTAAATCAGCCGTTCTGGTTTAAAAAAAGAGCTGGGGAATCTTATGGCACGGTTTTTAAAAAACAGAGAAAAGGTAAAAGGCCAGAGTCCAGGGGCCCTTATTTTTGTAGGGACCCAAAAAGTCGATACAGTAAACATGCACCTGATTGACTATGACGATAATAACCTTACTGAAAAAGAACTTGTGGACATCAAAGACGGGGTTCCCTGCAAACAGACCAGAACCGTAACCTGGATCAATGTCAACGGCCTGCACGATGTGGCGGCCATCGGCAATATCGGCCAGGCATTTGATCTGCACCCTCTGGTGATGGAAGACATCCTCAACACCGGGCAGCGGCCCAAAATCGACGATTACGGGTCCTATATCTTCATTGTTCTGAAAATGATCCGGTTCGACAAAGACGCGCACAAGATTGTCAATGAGCAGTTGAGTGTTGTGCTGGCAGATACCTTTGTGCTGACGTTTCAGGAGCGGCCCGGGGATGTATTTAATCCTGTCAGGGAAAGGATCCGGCGGCAGACATCCCGTATAAGGGGGGCCGGAACCGATTATCTGGCATATGCGCTCATGGACACGGTGGTGGAAAATTACATTTCTGTCATCGAGCATATCGGGGATCAGATTGAAGACCTTGAAGAAGCGGCCCTTCTGGGACATAATCCCGGCGTAATGGAATCAATAAACCTGTTCAAAAGAGAGACCAGTTATCTGAGAAAATCCATCCGTCCTGCCCGTGAAGCCATTTTCCAGATGTCAAGACTCGAAAGCGACCTGATCCATGAAAAAACCCTGCCGTTTCTCAAAGACATGGAAGACCTGATCATCCATGCGACAGAAGCCATTGATACATACAGGGACCTGCTGACCGACCAGTTGAATATCTATAATTCAGTTGTGGCCAACAAGATGAATGATATCATGAAAGTGCTCACCATATTTGCCGCGGTATTTATCCCCCTCACCTTTATTGCCGGCATATACGGCACCAATTTTGAATATCTGCCGGAACTCAAATACAGGTACAGTTATTTCATTTTCTGGGGGGTGATGGTCACTATTGCAGGGGCATCCCTGTATTATTTTAAAAAAAAGAAATGGTTTTAACTGTCTTCTGAGAGATCAATTTCACACTGGTCATTCAGATGCAGCCTGAAAACATAAATTGCCAGAGCAACGATGGGGACAACCAGAACCAGCCCGATCACCGGCAGAAGGGTAAAGCTGACAACGGTCATGGCCAAGGCAGCGGCCACCAGAATCATTCCCAGGGTAAATTTCGATATTTTCTGGGGTAAACAAGACGACAATTTCATGGCATTCTCCTTATTTGTTTTTTTGGGCCACGCATGTGCATATTCAGTTCATGTTTGATCAAATAGTAAGTCTGACCGGCCATAAGTCAATGGAAAAGCCATCTATTCAGCACCATCCAAAGGATTTTTCCACGGCTTTGAGCCAGTTGTCATACAGCTGGTTCCGGATGTCGTCATCCATGTTCGGATGCCAGGTGGTGTGGATCTGCCATTTTTTCTTCAAAGAATCGGTATCCGGCCAGAATCCCACGGCCAGGCCGGCAGCGTACGCCGCCCCCAGGGCCGTGGTTTCCGTGACCCTGGGCCGGATCACATCCACGTTCAGGATATCGGCCTGGAACTGCATCAAAGTCCGGTTTTCCACCATGCCGCCGTCCACTTTCAAGGCCTTGAGAT
>JAABTO010000162.1 GCA_011389835.1 Desulfotignum sp.
CAGTTCAGATGTCCGGAATTTCATTCCGTTGATATCATCCACCCCGTTAATGGGTTTTTTGGAGATCATGAGGTTGTCCAGGATCCAGTACATGTTGCCCACCAGGTGGACCCCGTGCTTGGCATATTCCTCCCGCAGGAGCTCCATGATTCTGCCGTCTTCATAGGTTTCATAAAGATAGCGCATCTCGCCGATGCTTTGGGGCGCGGCAAAACAATCCCCGTGCATGAATGCCACCGGCAGTTCACCCGGGAAATATCCCGGCCAGATAAAGGTTGCTTTCATGATCCCCATGCCGACGGCACTGAGCTGTTCAGCCACCGGAACAATGGCGCCGGGAGAACTCGGGGTCATCTGCAGACGGCCGTTGGACATCTTTCCCACTTTTTCTGAAACATACCCGATGGTATCCCAGCTGACACCGGACGGGAGCCAGGATGACGGCTGCCACTTGAATGTCTTTTCCGCTTTGACCTGCATCGGCGCCGCCGCTACAATCATCGCACTGATTGTCAATACCATCAGTCCCTGAATGAGCCTTCGTCCTTTTTTCATGTCTTCCTCCTTACAATTTATATGGTTGTCTTACATAAACCCGGTAAAAGGGGTTCTTACCAAGCTAGTATGGATATACTGAATCATGGTGAAAAAGTCAAACACCGGACGTTGCACCGCGGCCTGCACCGCATGGGCATAAGGCGGCAGATCGCTGCATTCCAGAACCATCGCACCGATATCCGGGTGATCTTTCACCATTTTGTCGGCCACAGAAACCACCTCGTCCTGGATTTTATCTGAATCCAGGGTGCCTTTTTCTTCGAGAACGGCGCCGGAGAATTCAGGCTGGGTTTCCATGCCTGCAATGATCACCGGGATGTCCGGGGTCACGTTGACCGCTTCAAAATGGGCTTTTTTCAGACTGTTTGCGTTGGCAGTGATAATGCCGACAGGTTTTCGGGTCATCTGATAGATCAAAGGAATCTGCAGCAGACTGGAAAGAAACACCGGGATGTCCACGGCAGCGGTCACTTCCCGCTGGAACAGGGCCATGAAGCCACAGGCCCCGGTAATGGCTTTGACCCCCTGGTCCTGAATGTGCTTTGCCGCCTGGATGAACGGCTCGGCAAGGGTGGGGTCCTGCTGGTTGAGGAGCCGGTCGATGGAGGCGCCGGTCACTCTTTGATACCGGACCGGAAAAGGGAAAGTGCTGGCGTTGCCCACATTGCCGGGAACGCAGGGATAGGCAGCGTCCAGAATCAGGATGCCGACGGATTCTCCGTACCAGGCCTGGGATTTTCTGTGGATACGATAAACAGTCATCACCCTCCGTATCGCTGTTCGGGTTGGAAAAGAATTGTATTTCTGTAAAAATACCTTTATTTTTATCATTAATCTTGTTACTGGTATACCAGTGCGCGAATTTTCATGTCAAGCTTTTTTATTGGGCCGGGCCATAAAAATTGTATCAGCCCGTAATCAGGTTCAACCGGATAACAACTGTAAAGAGTGAGGCTGCTGATTATGAATCGACACATGTATCAAATCCTCCGGGAGCGAATTCTGTACATGGAGTATCAACCCGGTCAGATTCTCAACGAAAATGTGCTGGCTCAGGAGTTTCAGGTCAGCAGGTCCCCGGTACGCAATGTGCTCAACCGCCTGGAATGGGAACAGCTGGTCAGGATCATTCCCAGAACCGGCAGCATGGTCACGGAAATCGAATTCAACAAAATCATGCATGTGTTCCAGGTGCGCTTTGAATGCGAAGTCCTGGAAATCCAGCTGGCTGCGAACCAGCTCGACGATTCCCATCTGATCCTGCTCAAAGAGATCAAAGAGCGGTGCGCGGCCCTGTTTGACAACAAAGACCGCAAAGCCATGGCTGCCGTGGACGCAGACCTCCGAAACCTGATTCATGATGCCGCAGGCAATCCGGTATTAAAGGAAATTTCCGACCGGCTTTACACCCAGACGTTCCGGTTGTGGTATGGTGCCATGGACAAAGGCGACTGGAACGAGGAGGTCTTCAGCATGGTTGAAGAGATCGGGAATCTGTCCGATTTGATTCATGCCCGGGACACGAAATCCATGGGTCCGTTCCGAAGAAAGGTGCTCACCGATCACTTTGACCGGATGCGCAGGAAATTTTTTACCCATTCCACCCGGTAGTCTCAACAGATCCCGACGGCGTTCCTGTCGGGGCGTATTGCACATCACCGGGAGTTCAGGGCCAGGCTCACGCCGAATCCAATAAAAACGATACCTGACAGTTTCTGCATCCACATGCCGATACCGGCATTTTCCCGGAGCATGCGGGTCATCCGGGTGGCGGTCCGGGTCAAAACCAGGCACCAGAGGGTGCCGGTGACCAGAAAGGTGCCGCCCAGAAACAGAAACGGCAGCGGGCCGTCGGTGTTGGCCGGATTGATGAACTGGGGCAGAAAAGACAGAAAAAACAATGCCACCTTGGGATTGAGAATGTTGGTGATCATTCCCTGTCTGTAGATGGTGACCAGATCTTTGTTTGAAAACCGGCTGCTTTGGGTTTCAAATGCCGGAGCCCGGGTGGTCAGGGCCCGGATGCCCAGAAAAATCAGGTAGATGGCGCCTGCCCATTTCACCAGAAAAAAAGCGGTGGCCGATGTGGTCAGAATCAAAGACAGGCCGAACGCGGCGGCCAGCACATGCACCACGCATCCGGACATGATGCCGGCCACAGACACCAGTCCGGCCCGGGACCCCTGGGCAATGCTCCGGGTCAGAATATACAGGGTGTCGGCCCCGGGGGTCAGGTTCAAAATGATGGCGGCCGCCACAAATCCGGCATAATTTTCAATACCGAACAAAATTCACTCCTTTGTGTGCTGGTGTTCAGTCAAACAGGGCATTGACAAACCGGGTCGCGTCAAACGCCTGTAAATCATCCATGCTTTCTCCCACGCCGACATACTGGATCGGCAGGTGCATAGTACCGGCCACGGCCGCAACGATGCCCCCTTTGGCGGTGCCGTCCAGTTTGGTCAACGCCAGCTGGGTCAGGGTCACGGCCTGATGAAACATTTTTGCCTGGGAAATGGCGTTCTGACCCGTAGTGGCATCCAGCACCATGAGAACCTCGTGGGGGGCACCGGGCATTTTTTTCTCCACCGTGCGTTTGATTTTTTTCAGCTCTTCCATCAGATTTTTCTGGGTGTGCAGCCGGCCGGCCGTGTCGATGAGCAGCACATCCACGCCCCGGGCCATGGCCGCTTCCACCCCGTCATAAGCCACGGCCGCCGGATCCGCCCCCTGTTTATGGCGCACAATGGATGCACCGGCCCGATCCGCCCAGATCCCCACCTGCTCGATGGCCGCGGCCCTGAAGGTGTCGGCTGCGGCAATCAGCACTTGTTTGTTTTCCCGGGTGAACCGGGCCGCCAGTTTGCCCAGGGTGGTGGTTTTGCCGGTACCGTTGACCCCCACCACCATGATCACATAGGGCCGGGGCAGGGCAGGCGGGGCATCAGTGGGTGACGGCGGCGGAAACAGGGCGATGAGTTCTTTTTTGAGCACCGCTTTGAGCTGATCTGCCGTGGACAGCCGGCCGGCCTGTTTCCGGATCCGATCCATCATTTCCATGGTAATGTCCATGCCTAAGTCTGCGGTGATCAACACCTCTTCCAGTTCATCGAACAGATCGTCGTCGATTCGCCGGGAGGACCGGAACAGATCATTGATATCGGTGTTGAGCACATCCCGGGTTTTGGTCAGCCCGGATTTAAGACGACTGAAAAGACTCTTTCTTTCCGTCGCTTCAACGCCTTTTTTTTCTTTTGACCGTTCTTCTTCTTTACGTCGCTCTTCTTGCTTGAGTCGTTCCTGTTCTTGACGTTGCGCCAGGTCTCTGCGTTTTTCCTCTTCTTTGAGCCGGGCCTCTTCTTTAAGCCGGGCTTCCTCCTTCAATCGTTCCTGTTCTTTGATTTTCTCTGCTTGTTCGAGCCGCGCCTGTTCTATCAGATTTTCTTGTTCTTTGGTTTTTCTTTTGAAAAAATTGAATACCACGCAGGTGTCTCCTTGTGATGGGCAAATTGTTTGATAACCGGTTTTTGTACCGCTCTTTTACAATGTTTGAAAGACCAAATCAACCCCGGAAACCGATGGGGCCTTTATCAGGAATCGCTTTACTTTCCGCGGACAGGCCGGTAAATTGACAGCTGATGATACCATGGCAAAACAATTTTAAACAGGAGTCAAGATGGCCTATCAGGATGCCGTTGAAAAACTGCTCGATCATCCGGTGACCCGGCAGATGACCTTGGATGTCAACGCTGAAACCATGGAAAGACAGATTTTTGCGCCCAGACGGATTTCTGTGTTCGATACCGGTTTTACAAAAATCGCGGACCAGGCTCAATACCGGTTTGCCGACAATTTCGAAGCAAAGCGATTGCTGCCCGATATTATTGACAACTGCGTTCAGAAAGTGGTCACCCGGCCGGACATGACGACCCGGGAAAAAAAAGCATTCTGCAAACCGCGGCGGATCGGGGTGGTGTTTTCCGGAGGACCGGCACCCGGCGGACATACAGTGATTGCCGGGCTGTTTGATGCAATCAAGGCAAATCACCCGGATTCCCGTTTATACGGGTTTATTCTGGGATCTGACGGACTGCTGGAATCCAGTTATGTGGAACTCACGGAAAAGAGAGTGGATACGTTCCGGAATATGGGCGGTTTTTCCATGATCAAAACCGGACGGACCAAAATCGATACCCCCGAGAAAATGGATCAGGCCCTGAAAACCTGTCAGTCATTGAACCTGGAAGGGGTCGTGATCATCGGCGGGGATGATTCCAACACCAATGCCGCATTTCTGGCCCAGCATTTCAAGTCTGCGGGCGTTCATGTGATCGGGGTCCCCAAAACCATTGACGGAGACATTCAGGTAAAAAGCGATGACGGCACCTGCCTGCTGGCGGTTCCGTTCGGGTTTCATTCCGCGGCCCGGTCTTTTGCCCAGAATATCAGCCACCTGGCATCGGATGCGGCATCGGATGTGAAATACTGGCATGTGTGCAAAGTCATGGGCCGGGTGGCCAGCCACCTGACCCTGGAGGCGGCGTTGCAGACCCATCCCAATCTGGCGTTCATCGGCGAAGAACTGGCAGCATACACGGATGATGAGCGCCTCAAAAAGGCGAAAGAATCCGGTGAAACCGATTTCACCGCCTTTGGCATCACGCTGCGCCACCTGTCCCGGGTGATCTGTGATGCCATTGTCCGGCGCGCGGCGTTCGGCAAAAATTACGGGGTCATGATCATTCCGGAAGGGATTCTGGAATTTATCAATGAGATCCAGATATTCATCATCAAACTCAACAAAATTATCGCGGATTTCAATGCCATTCATGACCTGGATTTTCATCGGTCCTTTCCGACGTTGAATGAAAAACTGGATTATCTGCGCCGCATCAGCCAGGGGATGATGGAAACCTATCCATTCCCTATCTGGAACCTCAGAGATGATGAACTGTTCAATCAACTGCCGGATTTTTTTCAGGCAGGGCTTTTAGTGGAACGCGATTTCCACGGCAATTTTCAGTTTTCCCAGGTAAGAACAGAAAAAGTCATCATGGATATGGTCAAGGAATATCTGGGTGCGCTCAAAGAGCAGGGCCGCTATAAAATCGGTATCAACAAGTCCTATTACCAGTCGTTCATGCGTTCGCGGGATCTGGACCCGGACCGCTATGCCTCTGCTTTGTTTGCGGATCCCAAGACGGTCTATCTGCTGGTCAAACCGGGCATCATGTCGCTGAAAACCCTGAAACAGGCCCTCATCAATGCCGAACTTCTGGAATCGGATCAGGATGTTCCCGGCCCGGTCAAAGAAATTTTCCGCCGGTCGGAACCGGATTTCAAAATCCAGACCCATTTTTATGGATATGACGGCCGGGGCAGCGATCCCACCGCGTTTGACTGTCATTATACCTATAATCTGGGCATGACCGCATTTCACTTGATTGCCCATGGCCACACCGGTCAGATGGCAGCTATCAAAAATCTGGAACAGCCGTTTGAAAACTGGGAACCCATCGGGATTCCCATTGCCCGGCTGATGCACCTGGAAGAACGCAAAGGCAGACTGGAACTGGTCATGGAAAAAAGTCTGGTGGATCTGTCATCCCATGCATTTCAGGTGTTCAAAAAAATGCGCGACACATGGCTGGGGGCCGAGCCGGGCGGGGATCACTTCCGGAAACCCGGGCCGGTGAGGTGTGACAGCCGGTCGGCAGAAGACCGGCCCATCACCCTGACCCTGAATGCCATCGACCTGAGCCCATCCCGGGATCAGCCAAGCTGACCCCGTTATATCACGCTTTTCTGGCAGGCTGATAGGAGCATAACGGTTCTTCGGCCAGATAGTTGCCTGTGGCTTCATAGGCCCGGGCCCGGCATCCGCCGCAGACCCGCCTGTATTCACACAGACCGCATTTACCGGTCAGGTTTGAAAAATCGCGCAATTCATTGAAGACGTGCGAGTGTTCCCAGATATCCTTGAAAGACTCGGCCCGGATGTCTCCGCAGGTCACATCCAGAAATCCGCAGGTCTGGACCCGGCCCACGTGGGAGATAAAACAGAACCCGGTACCGGCCAGGCAGCCCCTTGTGACGGCATCCAGGCCATGGGTTTCAAAGGACACGGTTTTTCCCTCGTCATGGGCCCGCTGGCGAAGAATCCGGTAATAATGGGGGGCGCAGGTCGCTTTGAGCTGAAGCGGGGTTTTGTCCCGCTGGTCGTAAAACCAGTTCAGGGTCTTCTCGTATTGTTCCGCGTCAATGGCGGAATCCACAATATATTTTCCCCGGCCCGTGGGAACCAGCAAAAAAATGTGATGGGCCACGGCGCCCAGATCTTCCGCCAGTTTTAAAATTTTGGGAATTTCTGCCAGATTGGTCTGGGTAATGGTGGTGTTGATCTGAAATTCCAGCCCGGCGGCTTTGGCATATCCAATGCCCCGGATGGCATCGTCAAACGCATGCTTCAGACCCCTGAACTCATCGTGGGTATCCGGGGATGCCCCGTCCAGGCTGATGCTGATTCGCTGAATACCCGAGGCCTTGAGTCTTTCGACAATCTCCGGTGTCAGCAAGGTGCCGTTGGGCGCCATGACCATACGCAGTCCGATGCGGTGGCCATAGGCGGCAATGTCAAAGATATCCTTTCTGAGCAACGGCTCACCGCCGGTGAGAATGATGATGGGGGTGCCAGTTTCCCGGATCTGATCCAGAAGCGTATACGCTTCCCGGGTACTCAGCTCATTGTCATAGGGATGATCTTCCGCCACAGCCCGGCAGTGCTTGCAGGAAAGATTGCATCGCCGGGTGGTTTCCCAGGCCACCAGGCGCAGGGTCGGGGTAGCATCTTCAGAAGTGTGCCGGGTGGCCGGGTGGGAAGGGGTCATGATGCCTCCAGATGTCGGGCCACGTCAATGGCGGAATAGGTCAGAATCATGTCGGCCCCGGCCCGTTTGATGGCGGTCAGTGTTTCCAGGATCAGGGCAAACGCATCCACCCACCCCATCAGTTCGCCGGCTTTCATGATGCTGTACTCACCGGACACGTTATATGCGGCAATGGGCAGGTCGATCTCCTGTTTGAGCCGTAAAATAATGTCCAGATATGCCAGGGCCGGTTTGACCATGATGATGTCCGCCCCCTCTTCGATGTCCATGGTGGCTTCCCGGATGGCTTCGATGGCATTGGCCGGGTCCATCTGATAGGTTTTCCGATCCCCGAACCGGGGCGAGGAATCCGCTGCCTGTCTGAACGGCCCGTAAAACGCAGACGCATATTTCACGGCATAGGACATAACCGGCACCTGTTCAAACCCTTCTTCGTCCAGTGTCTGACGGATCTCGGCCACCCGGCCGTCCATCATGTCGGACGGGGCCAGATCGGAAGAGCGTC
>JAABTO010000163.1 GCA_011389835.1 Desulfotignum sp.
TGAACACGGACAGGGGCACCAGGCCCCCGGACAGGGCTTTGCCCAGGATCACGCCGTCGGGCACGATATTTTCGTGCTCAAAGCAGAATTTTTTCCCGGTCCGGCCCATGCCCACCTGGATTTCATCCGCCATCAGCAGCAGGTCGTGATCATCACACAGCTTGCGCAGTCCGGCCAGAAACCCTTCCGGCGGAATGATCATGCCCCCTTCCCCCTGGAACGGTTCCACCAGAATGCCGCAGGTGTTGGAGGTGATGGCATTTTTCACCGCCTCGATATTGCCGAAGGGCACAGACACGAACCCCGGCGTTACCGGCCCGAACCCCTGTTTGTATTTTTTTGAGGATGAAAAAGAGACCACGGAAATAGTCCGGCCGTGGAAATTGTTGTTGAACACGATGACTTCCTGTTTGCCGTCCGGAATGCCCTTTTGCTTGAATCCATAATAACGCATGGTCTTGATGGCCGTTTCCACGGATTCCACGCCCCCGTTTTTGGGCAGCACCTTGTTGCCGTGGTTCCCGAACCGCGGGGCCAGCTGGGGGGCAAACCGGGCCGCTTCAGACAGAAAAACACCCAGGGGATCGGTGAACACCACATTGGACAGCACTGAGGCGTAATGCCCGGTCAGGGCATCCATGACCGCGCCGGTGATGACCGGGTGATGATGGCCGGGATTGGCTGCGGAATAGGCAGCCAGGCAGTCCAGGTACTTGTTGCCTTTGTCGTCGGTGAGCCAGCAGCCCCTGGCGTGCCGGACCACCACATGAATGCGTTCATAATGGTGGGCACCGAAATCCTTTTCCAGATGAAAGATGGCATCGTCGGTTTTTTCAGAAAAACCGGTAAAATCATGTATTTTTTTCATGGGGGTCATGGCGGTCTCCTTAATTGTCTGTTTTGATCAGTTGATATAGTTTTTTTTCTTCACTGGTCAGTCCCAGGTGCCGGTCCAGGGTTTTTTCCAGAAAGCAGTGGTAGAAATCATGCCTGAGACTGTCCCGGTTGGCGATCACAAACCAGGGGTTCCGGGTCCAGTTGATGGGAGAGTTATCTTCGTTGTCCACTTCAAAAATGCCCACCAAGGCTTCGTTTTTGTCGGTGATGATGTCAAAGGAGCGGCCCCCGATGGTGTTGATAAGGTTCTGATGGTCCGGATGCGTGACCTGAACGGCAAATCGTTTTGGAATATCGCCCATGGCGATGTAACGGATGGCCACCCCTTTTTTTTCCGCTTTGATCAGGTCTTTGGACAGATGACGGTCGGCTTCGGGAAACAACCGGGCGTAAATTTCTTTTTTGGCCCCCTGAATCATGTGCCGCGCTTTTTCCATGACATTGTCATACCCGGTCAAAGTCCAGATGAATTCCAGGTCATCTTTCCGGTTCGCCCGGGCGATTTCGGCTTCAAACGCCTGGATATTGGATTCGAAACTCCGCCGCAGCCGGCGTACCAGTTCGTCCACCGGCAAGGGCGCATATTGACCCGTGTTGACCTTGATGATAAACCCTTTGGCAGCCAGGCTCCGCAGCACATCGTAAATCCGGGATCTGGCAATGCCGGAAAGTTTGCTGATCTGGGATCCGTTGGACGGGTGGTTTCCCACCAGGGTCATATAGCAGGCGGCTTCGTATTGGGAAAATCCCAGATCCCTGAGTTTGGTTTTGTTTTTCACTGGCCTGTGTTTGCCCCATGAATGGTTCGTTATGTTGCTACCTTAATAGCAACATACATGGAGAAGTGTTTTGCTGTCAAGTTTTTATTTTTTTCGAATTTTCGATAAAGATTGTCGGTCAAAGTCGCTTTTTTTCACCATAGGGGACAGGGGGTTGCGTTTTTGCATTTGGCAACGGGCCTGAATCAGGTGGCGCTGTGTAACGTTACTGCCTGACAGAGAAATGTAACGATCCCCCGTTAAAAACGCATCTGGATAAAAACTCAGTGACTGAAAATGATATCTACACACGCGGTGGCACAAAATTATAATAGTTTTATCCGATCTGGCATGAACCCTGCTTAAGAATATTGCCGGTGATCAGATCAAGTAATGGCATTTACTAACCTCCATCATCTGACCCACCGCCGGGAACCCGGAACGGCTTAATACCGCCAGGAGCTGTTCCGGGTTCCTGACCCATACACTCAAATATAGGGGGATCCAAATGACACAGTCATTTTCAGATACGGCCATCGTGGCATGCGGCACCATGCGTCCGGAAATCGAATTTCTGGCAGCGGAAAATTTTCTGGATACCGATCATATTTATTATACCACCCCCGGTCTTCATCAGGACATCCGGGAACTGGAGCACCAGCTGGGCAAAACAATTGGAAAGGCCCGGTCCCGGGCAGAGGGGGTAATTGTGGTGTACGGCGGGAAATACTGCTATGTCAATCCGGATGACCCCACCCGGCTGATGGCCAACGTGATTTCCGAATACGGCCCGGATGTGGTCCGGATTCAGGCCAGCCACTGCATGGGGATGCTGGCCAGCCGGGACAAGATGGATCAGATCGTCCAGGAGGTGGCCGGCGGGGAACCGGTCTGGTTCATGACCCCGGGATGGGTGAAATTCAGGAAACTGGTGTTCAAAGGCTGGGACAAAGGCATTGCCAATGAAAATTTTCCCCGGCATACGGGCGGGGCCGTGGTGCTGGACGGTATCGGATTCATGGATGATTACATGGCCAAGGATCCGGAAGGGTTTCTGGAATACTGCGACTGGATGGGCATCCCCATGCAGGGCTATCCTATTACATTGGACCGGTTCAAAGCCCTGTTGACTGATCAGTTGACGGTCTTAAAAGAAAAACAGGCATCTGGTTGAAATCATTTGCAACACCTGAGATCCTGATTATAGTATGCTGATGTAAGGGTTGAATACGGATACGCGACAGACAAAGGAGTGATGCCCATGACCATGGAAATTTCTTTTCCCGGCAATAAAAAAGTCAACGCCCATTACAAGGGATTTACCATTGAAACAGACCAGGCAAAAGCCGAGGGCGGAGACGGAAGTGCGCCCGAGCCCTTTGACCTGTTTCTCTCATCCATGGGAACCTGTGCCGGAATTTATGTGGTGTATTTTTGTGAAGAAAGAAACATCGATATCACGGGCATGAAAATGTCTTTGACCTTTGACAGAAACGAACAGACCCATTTGATCGAAAAAGTAAATATTCAGATCAGCCTGCCCCCGGGGTTTCCCAAAAAATACAAATCCGCGATTGTCAAAACCGCGGGGTTGTGCACGGTGAAACGCAATATTTTACATCCCCCCGAGTTTCATATCACCGCAGATATCCAGAACGCATAATCTTCTGACACGGTCTGGGCTGACAGAGCCTGGGATGACACGGCAAGGGTCCCGGGACCCCGGGTCATACCGACAATTCCCGTGTCAGATCGATGCCGTATTTTTTCATGCGGTTCCATACCGTGACCCGGGAGATGTCCAGCAGCCGGGCCGCCTGGGTCTGATTACCGCCGGTCTGTTTCAGGGCCTGGATCAGGGCGGTTTTTTCATCGGTTTTCCCGGGCGGTTCTTCTCTGTCTCCGATGGCATCGGACGGCTGGGGCGCGGGGTTGCCGATCCCCAGGTGGCGGGGCAGATGATGCCGTCCGATGGTCGCCTGGTCCGCCACCACGAATGCGTATTCCATGGCGTTTTTCAGCTCCCGGACATTGCCCGGCCATGCATGGTCCATGAACAGCGCCATGGTCGGATTGTCCAGGCCCTGGATCGCTTTGCCGGTTTTTTCGTTGAGGCGCCGGAGAAAGGTGTTGACCAGCAAAGGAATGTCCTGTTTTCTTTCGCGCAGCGGCGGCAGATGAATGGGAATGACATTGATCCTGAAAAACAGATCCTGCCTGAACCGGTCCCGCCGGATCAACGCGTCCAGATCTTTGTTGGTGGCCGTGATGATCCGGACATCGGTCCGGACCGGGGAGATGTCCCCCACCCGCTCGAACTGCCCGGATTCCAGGACCCGGAGCAGTTTGGTCTGCAGCGAAATGGGAATGTCACCGATTTCATCCAGAAAAATATCCCCGTGATTGGCGGCCTCGAACCGGCCGATGCGGCTGGTGAACGCCCCGGTGAACGCGCCTTTGACATGCCCGAACAATTCACTTTCCAGCACGGATTCATTCAGGGCCGCACAGTTGAGCTGAACAAAAGGGCCGTTCTTCCGGGTGCCGCACAAATGGATGGCATTGGCCACCAGTTCTTTGCCCGTGCCGCTTTCCCCCAGAATGATGACCGGTGCCGTGCTTTCAGACGCTTTTTTGATCATCTCGAACACCTGGTGCATGGGCCGTGATCGTCCTACAATGCCGTGAAAATCATCTTCCCGGCCCCAGTGTCTGGACAGGTAATGGACTTTTTCATCCAGTTTGGCCAGTTCTGAAATATCGGTGAGGGTTTCCACCACCCCAACAACCGCCTGGTTTTCATCCCGCAGCACCGAGGCGTTTTTCAATACCTGCAGAAAACTGCCGTCCCTGCACCGGATCAGGCACCGGCATTTTTTCATGTCCTGCTGCCCCGGTTCGAACAGTTTGCACCAGGTTGAGTTCTGCCGGGTCTGCATGAACCGTTCGCAGGCATCGCACCCCAGCATGGTGCAGGACATGCCCATGGCCTGCCGGGATTCATATCCGGTCAGCGTTTCAAAGGCTTTGTTCACCATGAGGATCCGCCCGTCCGGCCCGATGAACATGAGTCCGTCATTGATGGTGTTGACAATTTTTTTCCAGAAAGTGTTCATGTCATGTTCGTTCATGGGCAGGCTCCTTTGACGTCTGGGTATCATAAGGCGAACAGGTGTTAAATACCATGTCAAAATTTAACACATGTTAAGATATCATTGAACACCCAGTCGGGTCAACAGGTGAAAAATATTTTTTGTTTTCCTTTGAATTCAGCTGGTTGGAAAAGATATGGTCCGGTCAGCCTGCCAGGCATGCAGGTTGCACCCAAGGATTCTGGAAATCCAGGCCGGGGGACTGACGGTCAATGGGAATACCGGGAGTGTGATATGGCAAATAAAATGACATTGGATCTCAAGGGGGTGGTATCTCCCATGGATCTGCTCAAATGCAATGCCTGTCTGACGGCCATGGCCCCCGGGGATATTCTGGAGGTCATCCTGGCGGATGCGGAAGTGGCGGACAATCTGACCATGATTCTTCTGCGGTCCAATGATGAGATCCTGTACCGTGAGCAGACCCGGGACAGCACCTGTATCCGTATCCGGAAAGGCCCCAGGCAATATGATGACACCCCGTTTCAGGAATAAGCCGTTGATAAGGGTAAAATGATAAACAAAGGAGGAAACATGCAAATCACCAGAAGGCATTTTTTCAGGGTCATGGGAGTTGCCGGGGCATCTGTCGCTGTCCGGCCTCCCGCCACCCATGCATGGGAGTCCAAGGCCCC
Source organism: Desulfotignum sp. (assembly GCA_011389835.1). GTDB lineage: Bacteria > Desulfobacterota > Desulfobacteria > Desulfobacterales > Desulfobacteraceae > Desulfotignum. The sequence continues at coordinate 5,443 of JAABTO010000163.1, forward strand.
CCCGGATCCCTATGGATGCGTGGTGGACCTGACCCGGTGTGTGGGATGCCGCAAGTGCGAGGAGGCCTGCGCGGAAGTCAACGGTCTGCCGGAACCCGAGCGGGTGAACTGCCAGTGCACCATTTTCGAAACAGACCGGCGGCCGGACCATGATGCCTTTACCGTGGTCAACCGGTACTATACCGGCCGGGTGGATGAATTTGACAAACCCGTGCCCACCTATGCCAAGGTCCAGTGCATGCACTGCCAGGACCCGGCCTGTGTGTCCGCCTGCATTGTGGGGGCCCTGACCAAGGACGAGACCGGCACGGTCAGGTATGATGTAACCAAGTGCATCGGCTGCCGGTACTGCATGGTGGCCTGTCCCTTCGAGATTCCAGCGTATGAATATCATGATCCCATTACCCCCCGGGTGATGAAATGCACGTTCTGTTATGACCGGATTTCCGGGGAAGGGGGCATCCCGGGGTGTGCAACCATCTGTCCCACGGAAGCCATCACCTTCGGCAGACGCGACACGCTGCTGAAAGTGGCGAAAAAACGGGTCAAAGACAATCCGGCCCGGTATCTGCCGCATATTTACGGGGAAAAGGAAGTGGGCGGTACCTCCTGGATGTATCTGTCCGGGGTGCCGTTCGAGCAGGTGAACCTGCCGATTCTGCCGGAAACCCCGTCCCCGAAACTGTCCGAAACCATACAGCATTCGCTGTTCAGCTATCTGTGGTCTCCCATTCTGCTGTTCGGGGCACTGGGAGGGCTCATGGCCTGGTTCAACAAAAATGACAACCACCCGGACAAAGGAGGTGTCTGATGCAACATGCGGCGCGTCCCCTGAAACGGCCCCTGTGGACTCCCGGGGTACTGGTGATGCTGGTGTTCATGTTTGCCGGGGCCCTGGCCATTATCGCCCGGTTCACCGGGGGCATCGGGTATGTCACCAACCTGACCAATGCCCGGCCCTGGGGGATCTGGGTGGGCATTGACGTGGCCACGGGCGTGGCCCTGGCTGCCGGCGGATTCACCACCGCAGCCCTGGCCCATATTTTCGGCCGGCACTATTACGAACCCGTCACCCGGCCGGCCCTGTTGACCGCTGTTTTGGGCTATACCTTTGTGGTCATCGGCCTGCTGGTGGATATCGGCCGGTCCTGGGCCATCTGGAAACCCATGTTTTACTGGAATTTTAATTCCGTGCTGTTCGAGGTGGCCATGTGCGTGATGATCTATCTCACGGTGCTGTACATCGAGTTTCTGCCCATTGTGGCGGAACAGTTCAAAGGCCGGGTGAACCTGCCCGGGATCCTGTCCGGACTGAACCGCCTGGTGGATAATTTGTTAGAGGCAGCGGACCGGATTCTCGGGAAAGTGATGTGGGTGTTCATCATTTTAGGCGTGGTGCTGTCCTGCATGCATCAGTCCAGTCTGGGGTCGCTCATGCTGGTGGCCCCCACCAAGCTGCATCCCTTGTGGTACACCCCGATTCTGCCGCTGCTGTTTCTCACGTCAGCCATTGCCGTGGGCTATCCCATGGTGGTGTTTGAAACCACCCTGGCCACGGCCTCGTTCAAGCTGGAGTCTGAAATGAAGATTCTGGCCCCGTTGACCCGGGTCACCCTTTTTCTGCTGGGGTTCTACATGGTGCTCAAGATCGGGGACATGGCTGTGCGGGGTACCTGGAGCTATCTGCTGGACGGCACGTACCAGACCAATTCTTTTGTGGTGGAACTGCTGTTCGGCGTGATGATTCCATGGGTCATGCTGCTGTTCAAATCCGTGCGGGAGTCGGCCCGGGGCGTGTTCACGGCCGCGGCCCTGATCGTGGGCGGCGTGGTGCTCAACCGGGTCAACGTCTTCATTGTCGGGTACCGGTCCCCGTTGACGGAAAGTGGTTATTTCCCGGCCCCATCGGAAATTCTGGTCACACTGGGCCTGATCGCGACCCTGATGTTCATTTATAGAGTGGTTGTTACCTATCTGCCCGTATTACAGGCGCCCAAGGAGGTATCTTCATGATAAAAAAAATAGTGTTTTTCACCTGCCTGATCCCGTTTCTGGCAGGGGTCTGTGCGGCTGAAGTGTGGAAGGCCCCGGACCAGGAGCAGGCCAGGGAACGGGCAAAAGAAACGGTTCCGTTTGTCAAAGAATATAAGGATGACTGCCAGATCAGCCGGCGCATCTGTCTGATGGATGCGGGAATTTCTTTAGATGATGTGACAACGGTCTATTTTCTTCTAGACAGTCCCATCATCAAGGATAGGGAAGATCATTACGAACCGGTGCGGTTTGCCCACAAGCGCCATGCGGCCCTGGTCGATGACTGCACCAAATGCCATCACTACCGGCCCAAAGATGAGGATGCCCTGGAAACCACCCGGTGTTCCGCCTGTCACCAGGACAGTTTCAATCCGGAATATCCCGAGCGCATCGGGCTTAAGGCGGCGTATCATCAGCAG
>JAABTO010000025.1 GCA_011389835.1 Desulfotignum sp.
CGAACACCCCGTCATCATTGCCCATGATGTCATAAAACTCTTCATCTGTCCGCTTGTCTCTGGGATCCAGGGCAAACCGGGCCAGGCGCATGAATCCCACGGCGGACAGAAAATCGGGCCGCATCCGCTTGGTGGCACAGGCGGACACACAGGCCCCGCATTCCACGCACCGCTCCAGTTCATAGATCTCATCCGCCACATCCGGGTCCATGCGCTCTTCAAGCTCGTCATAATTGACATTGTCCGCTTCTTTGTCGTGAATCCACGATTCAATCCGCTCGCTCATGGCCCGCATGAACTTGCCCGTGTTCACGGACAGATCTCCGATGAGTTCAAATCCGGGCAACGGCAGCAGTTTGATCTCTCCGTCGGCAAACTTGGCGGTCAGGGTCCGGCAGGCCAGGTCCGGCTGTCCATTGATCACCATGGCGCAGGATCCGCAAATCCCGGCCCGGCACACAAAGTCAAACTGCAGGGACGGATCCTGGGTTTCCCGGATCTCGTTCAATGCAATGAATATGGTCATACCCGGGGCTTCGGTGATTTCATAGGTCACCATCCGGGGCTTGTCCCCCTTTTTCTGGGGGTTGTAGCGGAATATCTGAAATTTCAACACTCTTGCCTGATCGTCCATTATTTATACCCCCTGCCGATACGCTCGTTTTTGCCTTTGAATTTTTCCGGAATAGGTGTGGGATTCAGCAGCTGATGAAGCGCGAACCGGTCTGCGTCCGGATGGGCTTTCTTGATCTCCTCGATTTCCGCCACCCGTTTTTCCGTGTCCGGGTGATGAATGGTATTGTCCACGCCGTATCCCCGGGAACCCGGCGGCATTTCCATTTTCATGACATCCAGATCCTCGTAGGAGACCTCGGGCAGGTCTGCGCTCTCATCCGGCCAGGTGGTCAGGGTCCGTTTGAGCCAGTCTCTGTCGTTTCTTTCCGGATAATCTTCTCTGGCATGGGCGCCCCGGCTTTCGGTTCGAAGCATCGCGCCATAGGCCACGCACAGGGCCAGCTTGATCATCTTGGGTACCCGGATGGCTTCCACCAGTTCGGGATTTGAAGACGAGATCCGGTTGCGAAGCGCAATGCTTCTGGCCCGCTGGTTGAGCACCTGCAATTCCTCCACCGCCTGTTCCAGGTGGGGCCCGTTGCGGAAAATGCCCACCTTGTCCATCATGATCTGCTGCATCTCCGCCTTGAGTTCAAACGGGTTTTCTCCATACTCTCTTAACAGCAGGTCCGCGATCTTGTTTTCCTCTTTTTTCAGAAAATGCTCGATGGTGACTGTGGATACATTCAGGGAACTGACCGCGCAGTAATCGGCCACAAACTCCCCGACAATCATGCCGGCCACCACGGTTTCGGCCACGGAGTTCCCCCCTAAGCGGTTGAACCCGTGCATGTCCCAGCACGCGGCTTCACCGGCGGAAAACAGCCCCTTGAGAGTGGGGCTCTCGCCGGTGGCACCCGTTCTCACCCCGCCCATGGAATAGTGCTGGGTGGGCCGCACCGGGATATATTCCTTGACCGGATCGATGCCCAAAAAGTACTCGCAGATCTCCTTGACTTCCCGCAGGTTTTTCTCGATATGTTTTCTGCCCAAAAGCGTGATGTCCAGCCACAGGTGATCCCCGTAGGGAGAGGGCACGCCCTTGCCTTTTCGCATGTGCTCGGTCATGCGCCGGGACACCACATCCCGGGAGGCCAGCTCTTTTTTATCGGGCTCGTAATCGGGCATGAACCGGTATCCGTCCTTGTCCAGCAGAAGCCCGCCGTCGCCTCTGCACCCTTCCGTGGTCAGAATGCCTACCGGCACGATGGCCGTGGGATGAAACTGGACCGCTTCCATGTTCCCCAGGGTGGCCACCCCGGTTTCCAGGGCGATGGCCGTGCCGATGCCCTCGGAGATCACGGCGTTGGTGGACACTGAATAGAGCCGGCCGTATCCGCCGGTGGCAATGGTGGTGGCTTTGGCCACATACGCGATAAGCTCGCCTGTGATCAGGTCCCGGACAATGGCGCCGTAACAGACCCCGTCCTCATGGATCAATGCCACCGCCTCTTTTCGTTCATGCACGGGAATACCCAATTCAATGGCTTTGTTGTCCATGGCATAGAGCATGGTATGGCCGGTGCCGTCCGAGGTGAAGCAGGTGCGCCATTTCTTGGTGCCCCCGAAATCCCGGGCCGTTATCAGGCCGTGGGCTTCATGATTTTCCGTGATGGTGACCTTTTCACCGTTGATGATCACCTCCCGGTCCCCGCCCCTGACCCGGGACCAGGGAACGCCCCAGGCAGCCAGCTGGCGGATCGCCTTGGGCGCGGTGTTGACAAACATTCTGGCCACATCCTGGTCGCATCCCCAGTCACTGCCTTTGACCGTGTCTCCAAAATGCACATCTTCATCATCCCCATCGCCCTTGACACAGGCGCCCAGACTGGCCTGCATGCCGCCCTGGGCTGCTGCGGAATGGGATCGTTTGGCAGGGATCAGCGAGAGGACAATGGTGTCAAACCCCCGCTGCATGGCGGCAATGGCAACCCTGAGACCGGCCAGGCCGCCACCGATGACAAGTGAATCCGTATATATAACTTTCATTGAGAAATCCTTATATTTTAATGAGTTTCAGTGGCAGGCTGGGTGGCGTCATGGGCACCCGCATCCGATGAGGTCTCAGACATGTGTTCTGTATCATGATCCGCCCCTGCACCATGGGCATCGGCCGTGTCATGGGCGGCTGCCGCTTCATGGGTTTCTGCTGTGTCATGAGTTTCCGCTGTGTCATGAGTGGCTGCGGCATCATGGGTATCTGCCGTGTCATGGGTCACCGCTGCCGCCTGGTCTGACACTGCTTCTGATGCTGCCGGAGTGGTGTCATGTGACGTGTCTGCCTGATCTGCGGCGTCGGGTTCAGCAGCCGGTTCCGCCTCTTTGGTACCCGGTTCTGTTACGGATTTCTCCTGCACGGCATGGGAAGCTTTCTGATATGCGGTTCCCGGATAGGGTTCACCGGCGTTGCTCCGGTTCTGGATGCCGATGACAATGAACATGGCCAGGGCCAGAAATCCGATGGTCAGAAAGAAAATGGTCAGGCGGTTTTTCACCTTTTTGAGCTTTTTGCGGGAAGTTCTGGCATCCGTGCCCGTGAACCACCCCCATTTCATGCACAGCCGGTACAGACCGATGGTGGCATGCAGTTCCACGCAGATGAGCAGGATCAGGTACAGAAACCAGTAATTGCCGGACACCACCCGGTGGGCGGACAGAAACGGATCAATGCTGCCCGGGTTCACCAGCATGGTATACAGGTGCACCGACCCGGCAAAGAACATGATGAATCCGGTCACCGCCTGGACGTACCACAGGTTGGTGTCGGTGTGCTTCATCATCTGCATCTGGTCCCGCATAATTCGGTGCTGGCGCCAGGAAATGGGAAATTTGCGCATCCCTAACAAGGCGTGAATGATAAACAGGGTGAACACCCCGGACACCGCAAAGAAAACGGCAATGGGATACCCGTGCCCGGTATCGGACAAAAACGCCAGCTCCATGGTCTTGGCCACGAAGTCGAACGCATCCTTGCCCAGGATGATGCTGCCCACCAGAAGCATGTGCACCCACATGAACAGCCCCAGGATCAGGCCGGTGCCGCTCTGGGCCAGATCCAGCCGGGCCGGCAGCCGGCTGCTTCTTGGTTTGTTTTCCTCAATGATATAACTTTCCAATGGTAACCTCCTTTAAAATATCTCTTTGCAGATCTGGCCGATACGCCCCAGATTTTCACACACATGGATGCCGTTTTCCTTGAACGCCTTGATTTTGGCCTCTCCGGTCCCGCTGGATCCGGAGATGATGGCGCCGGCATGTCCCATGCGCCGGCCCGGGGGGGCGGTGAGCCCGGCGATGAATCCCACCACCGGTTTGGTGACATGGGCCTGGATATAGGCGGCCGCCTCTTCTTCGGCACTGCCCCCGATCTCTCCCACCATGACCATGGCGTGGGTCTCCGGATCCGCTTCGAACGCAGACAGCACATCGATAAAATTGGTGCCGTTCACCGGATCCCCGCCGATGCCGATACAGGTGGACTGGCCCAGTCCCTCTTTGGTGAGCTGGTCCACCACCTCATAAGTCAGGGTGCCGGACCGGGACACCACGCCCACATGGCCTTTTTTATGAATCATGCCGGGCATGATCCCGATCTTGCACTCTTCGGGCGTGATGATGCCCGGGCAGTTGGGACCGATCAGCCGGCACTGTTTGCTGTTCAGAAATTTTTTCACCTTGACCATGTCCAGGATGGGAATGCCTTCGGTGATGGCCACGATGAGCTTTACTCCGGCATCGGCCGCCTCCATGATGGCATCCGCACCGAAGGGCGGGGGCACGAAAATCAGTGACGCATCGGCCCCGGTTTCCTTGACGGCGTCGGCCACGGTATTGAACACCGGGACTTCGTCCATTTTCTGCCCGCCCTTGCCCGGGGTGACCCCGGCCACGATCCGGGTTCCGTAAGACAAGCACTGTCTGGTGTGGAAACTGCCTTCGTTGCCGGTAATGCCCTGCACCAGTACTTTTGTATTTTTATTGACAAATATACTCACAACCAGTTCTCCTTTAGTTCACTGCTGCTGCAATTTTCTGGGCCGCATCGGCCAAATCCGATGCACTGGTCAGGTTCAGGTCACTGTCCGCCAGAATCTGACGGCCCTGTTCCACGTTGGTGCCTTCCATACGCACCACCACCGGCACGGTCACGCCGGTCTTTTTCGCGGCCTCCACCACGCCTTTGGCAAACACGTCACACCTGAGGATCCCGCCGAAGATATTGATGAGCACGGCCTTGACCTTCTTGTCCGCCAGAATGATGCGGAACGCGTTTTCCACCTGCTCGGCGGACGCACCGCCCCCCACATCCATGAAATTGGCAGGCGAGGCCCCGGCATTCTTGATGATATCCATGGTGGCCATGGCCAGGCCGGCCCCGTTGACAATATTGCCCACATTGCCGTCCAGGTTGATGTAGTTGAGATTGTATGTCGAGGCCTCCACCTCCATGGGATCTTCCTCATCCAGATCCCGCAGTGCCAGCAGATCCTTGTGCCGGAACAGGGCGTTGGAATCAAAATCCACCTTGGCGTCCAGGGCCATGACCTGGTCATCGGCGGTCAGGATCAAAGGATTGATCTCCACCAGGGAACAGTCATTGGCCACAAAAAATTTGTACAGATTGGATAAAAGGGAAGAAAACCCTTTCAAGGCCGCTTTCGGCAGTGCCAGATCAAATCCCACCTGGCGAAGCTGATAACCCTGGATCCCCATAAGCGGGTCCACATGAACCTTGATGATCCGTTCCGGGGTTTTGGCCGCCACTTCCTCGATATCCATACCGCCGTCCCGGCTGGCCATGATCACCACCGTGGCCGTGGCCCGGTCCATGAGCAGGCTTAAGTACAGCTCCTTTTCAATCTTCTGGCCGGCTTCGATGAACAGTTTTTTCACGATCCGGCCTTCGGGTCCGGTCTGATGGGTCTTCAAGGTCATGCCAAGCATCTGTTTGGCCAGGGTTTCCACTTCTTCTGCGGAATGGGCCAGTTTGACGCCCCCGCCTTTTCCCCGGCCCCCGGCATGAATCTGGGCCTTGACCACCACGGGATAACCGCCCAGTGCTTCGGCCGCTGTCACGGCTTCGGCCACGGTAACGGCGGGCCGCCCGTCCGGCACCGGCACCTGGTACTGTGCAAACAACTGCTTTGCCTGATATTCGTGTATCTTCATCTAACTCTTTCCTTTTTGTGGAAAGCTGGGGTCAGGCCTTGCATTATTGACTTTTGTTACTAAAAGTCAATAATGCAAGGCCTGACCCCAGCGCCCCTGTTATAAATACGACAGCAGGGTCCGGGCCGCAGCGGTCGGAGAGATCTCTCCTTTGGCCACCTGACCGGACACTTTCGGAATCTGCGCGTTGATTTTCCGGTTGTCTTTGAACATCTGTTTCAACCCGTCTTCCACCAGTGTCCACATCCATTCCAGGGCCTGGCTTTTTCGGCGCTGGTCAAATTCTCCTGATGCCTTGAAAATCTTTCTGTGCTCCAGGACTGTTTCCCATACCGGCACCGTCCCGTTTTCGGTCACGGACGAACAGGTCATCACCGGGGTCTGCCAGGCGGTCGAGGCAGGCAGTATCAGGTGCATGGCGTTTTCCAGATCTTTTTTGGCCCGGGCCACCCGGTCCTGATTGTCCCCGTCCGCCTTGTTGATGGCAATGCCGTCCGCCAGCTCCAGGACGCCTTTTTTGATACCCTGCAGCTCATCTCCGGCGCCGGCAATCATGAGCACCAGAAAAAAATCCACCATGGCGGCCACTGCGGTTTCCGACTGGCCCACGCCCACGGTTTCCACAAGGATAACATCAAATCCGGCCGCTTCGCACACCAGCATGCTCTCCCGGGTTTTGGCCGCTACGCCCCCCAGGGTCTCTCCAGCCGGGGAGGGACGGATAAAAGCGCTGGCATGGGAGGACAGCTGTTCCATCCGGGTCTTGTCCCCCAGAATCGATCCCCCGCTGCGTTTGCTGGAAGGGTCCACGGCCAGTACGGCCACCTGGTGGCCGGCATCGGCCAGATAGACCCCTAAATTTTCGATGAACGTACTTTTGCCCACACCGGGGACGCCCGTGACCCCCAACCGGATACTGTTGCCGGCCATAGGCAGGATCTGCTCCATGATCTTTGCCGCCATCTCCTGATGGGCCGGCACCCGGCTTTCGATCAGGGTCATGGTTTTGGCGATCATGCGCCGGTTTCTGTCCTTGATTCCCTGAATCAGTTTTTCCAGATCCATATCCGGCATAAATTACGCCCCCAGAATGTTCAGAATCTGATTGGCGGAATCGGTCACCACGGTACCGGGTCCGAAAATACCGGCGGCGCCGGCGGTTTTCAGAAACGCATAATCCCCGGGCGGGATAATGCCCCCCACCACCACCTGAATATCTTCGGCATCCTGTTTTTTGAGTTCCTCGATCACCCGGGGCACCAGGGTTTTGTGACCGGCGGCCAGACTGGACACGCCCACCACATGAACATCGTTTTCCACGGCCATCTTGGCGGCTTCTTCCGGGGTCTGGAACATGGGGCCCAGGTCCACGTCAAATCCGAAATCCGCATACGCCGTGGCAATCACCTTGACCCCCCGGTCATGGCCGTCCTGCCCCATCTTTGAAAGCAGGATCCGGGGACGTCTGCCGGTCTTTTTCTCGAAATCCGCCGTACGCTTGCGCAACGATGCCAGAATATCCGGGTCCGTGTTCTGGGCATACACCCCGGATATGCACTGGGTGGTGGCCACAAACCGGGTGAACACCTTTTCCATGGCATCGGAAATCTCCCCCACTGTGGCCCTGGCCCGGACCGCAGGCAGGCAGACGGCCAGCAGGTTGCCCCCGGTTTCACAGGCCTGCGTAATGTCGTCCAGGGCTTTTTTCACAGCCTCGTTGTCCCTGGTTTTCCGGGTCTGTTCCAGGCGGGCCACCTGTTCGTTGCGAACCTCCTCAGACACCTCTCTGACCTGGATCGGGGTTTCATCTTCCACCCGGTATTTGTTGACGCCAACGATCACATCCTTGCCCTGGTCGATGCGGGCCTGACGCCGGGCCGCCACCTCTTCGATGCGCATCTTGGGCATGCCGGATTCGATGGCCTTGGCCATGCCGCCCAGGTCTTCGATCTCCTGTAAAATCTTTCTGACCTCGTCGATGATGTTCTGGGTCAGGGTTTCCACATAATAGGAACCGCCCAGCGGATCCACCACATCACAGATATGGGTTTCCTCCTGCACAATGATCTGGGTGTTGCGGGAAATTCTGGCTGACAGTTCCGTGGGCAGGCCCACAGCCTCGTCGAATGAGTTGGTGTGCAGGCTCTGGGTGCCTCCCAGCACGGCAGACAGGCACTCCAGGGTTGTGCGCACGATATTGTTGTAAGGATCCTGCTGGGTCAGGCTCCAGCCCGATGTCTGGCAGTGGGTGCGCAGCATCTTGGATTTGGGATTTTTGGGATCGAACTGACTCATCAGTTCGGCCCACAGAAACCTGGCCGCCCTGAGCATGGCGATATCCATGAAAAAATTCATGCCGATGCCGAAAAAAAAGGACAGCCGGGGGGCAAACTTGTCGATATCCAGGCCCGTGGCCAGGGCCGCCTTGACATATTCCAGGCCGTCGGCCAGGGTGAAGGCGGTCTGAAGCACGGAATCGGCGCCGGCCTCCATGATATGGTATCCGGAAATGCTGACAGTGTTGAATTTGGGCATGTGATCCGAACAGAACCCGATGATATCCGAAATAATACGCATGGACGGTTCCGGCGGATAGATATAGGTGTTGCGGGTCAGGTATTCCTTGAGGATGTCGTTCTGGATGGTGCCCATGAGCTGCTCATGCTTCACCCCCTGCTCTTCGGCCGCCACGATATACCCGGCCAGGATGGGCAGAACCGCCCCGTTCATGGTCATTGACACCGACATCTGGTCCAGGGGAATCTGGTCGAACAGGATCTTCATGTCCTCCACGGAATCGATGGCCACCCCGGCCTTGCCCACATCTCCTGTCACCCGTGGGTGATCTGAATCATATCCCCGGTGAGTGGCCAGATCAAAGGCCACGGACAGCCCTTTCTGACCGGCGGCCAGGTTTTTGCGGTAGAACTCGTTGGATTCCTTGGCCGTGGAAAACCCGGCATATTGACGGATGGTCCAGGGCCTTCCCGCATACATGGTGGCCTTGGGTCCCCGGACAAAGGGATCGAACCCGGGCAGGGTGCCGGCACATGCCAGATCTTTGGTGTCCAGATCTGTGTACAATGGTTTGATGTCGATGCCTTCGGGTGTTTTTTTGGTCAGAGACGACAGCGGTTTTCCCCGCAGTTCTTTTTCGGCCAGCGCTTCCCATTTTTTGATATCAGACGGTTGAGACATGGTTATCCTCCAAATTTGTCTGTCACAGGTTATTTCAGGGGTCGATCTTTTTTTTGTTACCGTTCACACAATTCCACCAGTACCCCGGCCGTGGCCTTGGGGTGCAGAAAAGCGATCTTTGCGCCGCCCGCTCCTTTTCTGGGGGTTTGATCAATCAGCTGAATGCCTTTTTCTTTGAGTTCCGCCAGGGCTTCTTCGATGTTTTCCACCTGAAACGCCACATGCTGAATGCCTTCGCCTTTTTTCTCGATGTATTTGGCAATGGGCCCGTCCGGGGCCGTGGATTCCAGCAGTTCCACCTCGCTTTCCCCCACCGGCAGAAACGCGGTTGTCACTTTCTGTTCCGCCACGGTTTCCGTGCCTTCAAAAGAGAGGCCCAGGCCGTCCGTCCAGAAATTTTTACGGCCGTCAATGCTGTTCACCGCAATCCCCAGATGATCGATTTTCAGTATTTTCATCTTTTTTTCCCCCTTTGCACACCTTGTTTGTCACATTGCTCACAACCCTTATCTATAGTGGGATCACCCGATGAAAGTCAACCTTAATTGATAATAATAGAATACTAATTAAAATCAGGGCCTTCTGCGGGCCGCTCCCGGCAGGGTGCCCGGCCGCCCGCCTGGAATCCCAGGGAGGGCTCCGACAGTCCGTCAGCCGGGCACCCCGCCGGGAGCTTCGCTGTGCCGGACGAACAGGCAGGTAATCATCGTTGGGTCATCTGATACATACTTACAGGAATTGACATTGGGACAAGAACTCTTTATTCTCTGAGCCTGAACAAAATCGACTTCATCCAACCGGAACCATGGAATTTGACACATAATGACCCCGTCAGATCTGGCCCAATACCTGACCACGCCGCTGAGCATCGGCAACAAGACCATTGACGGCCGCATGGTCCTGGCCCCCATGGCGGGACTTGGACATGTGGCGTTTCGGGCGCTTGTGGCGGAACTGGGGGGATTCGGACTGTTGTTCACGGGCATGTGCTCGGCCAAAGCGGTTCCCCATGAAAACCCGGCCGTCTCCATGGTGTTCCGCTGGCGCAGCCGGGAACTGCCCTTCACGGTCTGCCAGATTTTTGGTGCAGACCCGGATGTGATGGCCCGGGCCGCTCAGCGCATCGAACAGGAAGGGTTTTTCGGGGTAGACCTCAATTTTGGATGTTCCGTGGCTGCCATCTGCAAAAAAGGCTGCGGGGCAGCACTGTTGAAAACCCCGGACCACGCGGCCCGGATTGTGGCGGCCGTCCGACAGGCGGTGGACATGCCATTGTTTGTCAAATTCCGCACCGGGTGGTCCGATGATCCGTGGTTTGCAACGGACATGGCACAGCGGTTCGAAGACGCCGGGGCCGATGCCCTGACCTTTCACCCCCGGGTGGCCCCGGACCGCCGCAACCGGCCACCGAAATGGGATATCATCACACAGGTCCAAAGCGCCGTGACCATCCCTGTGTTCGGCAACGGCAACCTTCTCACCAGGGAAAACGGCATCCGGATGCTGACCCAAACCGGATGTCAGGGCCTGTCACTGGGCCGCATGGCCGTGGCCAGACCGTGGATCTTTGCCCAGTGGTGCCTGGAAAAAAAATTCCACGAAACGATCTATCACACCACGGCCCGGCGCCTGCTCGAACTGCTCAGCCGTCACTATCCCCCTCCTTTTAACCTGAAGCTGTTCAAGAAATTCGCACCCTACTTCTGCGCCAACTTCAAGTTTTCTTTGTTTCTGCTCAAACAGTTGAACCAGGCAAAAACCATGCAATCGATGGAACAGGCGGTGGATCGGTTGTTCCTCCCCTGCCCGGAAACCCTGACGGTACCCAATCGCAACCTGTTTGTCTGAGCCGGGGCGGTTTTGAACACAGACCGGCCAGGATCGGTCTCGAATTCCGGGGCGGGTGTCCCGGTTACAGGCCCAGGATGCTCAGCCCCTCTTCCAGCTCAAAATAAGGCTTGATCTCGTACTGGTATCCCGGCACACCGAAATAGATGGCCAGGCTTTCGCCGATGGCCTGCAATCCTTCGGCCAGGCGACTGTTATCCAGCTCATAATAGGTCAGAGAGTGCATGCCGGTCCGCCTGCTGGCAGAGATGTAAGGGCCTTTTTTGGTGATGAAATCCGGCAGCGGCGGCGCGGTCAGATATCGTTTGGCGATTTCCCTCGTGCTTTCAGGGGGATAGGTGACGTTGGAAACAATAATCATAATGACACTCCTTTCATTCCTTGTTGCTGACAAAAAATTCTTCAATGATATTTTCAGATTTCAATTGATTGCCGTAGGCCGCCGCTGACTGACGGTCTTCAAATTCCGACACATGGATCAGATACCAGGTTTTTCCTCCGCCGGTGGTCGTTTTTATCCGGGCATCCACTCCCTGCTGTGACAACTGTGTCACATAGTCTTTGGCATGGGTGTCGGTCAAATAAGCAGCCACCTGAATGGTGAAGGGTTTCAACACACGCTCCTCAAGGATGGTTTTGGTTTCCACCACCGGCTCAGGGGTTTTGAGATAAAAAACCGTCTGATAGATGAACACCGCCATGCCGATGCATGCCACCCCAATGATGCCGGCTTTCAGGTAAAACCGCCACCGAATCTGTCCGGGAATGCCGGTTTGGATTCGGTCCATGAAAAAAACCGCCGACTGCCGTGCCGCAACCATACCCTGCCGGACATTCACTAAGGCGCGCCGGATCGTTTCCGACATCCCGGAAACCGGCCGCTGGGACCCGACGCTTTTTTCAGACACCGCCTTAAATTGCCCCCGCTTTTGAACCGGTTCTCTGGCAAGCGGGGCCATGGTTTCCGGGTGACCGCCTGTCAGACGCTGGATATCCTGCTGAACCCCAGGTGTTGAATCAGGATTGCCCAACACCTGCGCATAGACCTGTCTGGCTGTAAAATCCATTCGCCGGGCATCCAGAAAAATCCGTGCCAGCAGCGCCAGCACCTCAAAGTTGCCGTGATGGGTATGGGCCAGACGGGTCAGCAGGGCCTGATCCTGTAGGGTCGCGGTTTTGTCTGTGTGAACCTGTTTGAGCCACAGGACCGCCAATGCGTCATCATGAGGGTCGGATGCCAGGCATACCCGGGCCGCCTGGTTGAAAGGCTCATTTTTTCGGTCGAATGTCAGGGCAAACCGGGCCAGGGACCGGGTGATCTGCAACATCGGTTTTTGGGATCGAACCGGAGACAGTAAAAAAGAATCATAGATCCGGACCGCCTGAAGGTATTTTTTTTCCGCCCGGGTGGGAATACCGGCCTGTTCCCATGCCTGGGCCTCTTGGATCCGTTTTTGAATCATCCGGATCCCGGCCAAATGCATCAGACCACTCAAGCCCGCGTAACAGGTCCCTGACAGGCAGAAAAAGAACCCCATCATGCCCGGCCCGGTACGCAATCCACTGAACCAGGGCAGAAAATAAAAACCGGCCGGCACCGAAACCACAAGGGTCAGCCAGAGCCGGACACTGATATTTCTCATGACCCGGATCACCGAACCGTTTCTCCGCAAAGTGTCTGTCCTTTTTTGACCGCCACAGTGATTTTGGGGCGGGAAGTTCGGGCATCGATCCGGCACCCGGTTTCCGGGTCGATGCTCTCAAACCGGATCTCTTCAGGCACAGGAAAATTTCTTTCCGGTTCATCCGCTGTTGCCTGACGCATAAATTGTGCCCAGATCGGTGCCGCTCCCCGGCCTCCGGTAATTCCGACCCCGTTTTTATCCGCCAGGCGGGCCTGCCGGTCATACCCGATCCAAACCGAGGTGCACAAAGCCGGTGTGAATCCGGTAAACCAGGCATCCATGAAATTGTTGGAGGTGCCGGTCTTTCCGGCACAGGGCTGGGTGAACCCGTGTTCCCGGACCCTTCGGCCGGAACCGGTGTCCACAACCGCCTTCATCATGTCCACCACCTGATAGGCCGTTCCCGGATCCAGAACCGGCCGTGCCTGAACAATGTGTTCAAACAGGACCCGGCCATAGGCATCCTCCACCCGCCAGAACAGGAACGGATCATGGCGGTTACCCAGATCGGCGAACACGGAAAATGCGGCAGCCATTTCCAGAGGTGTGACCCCGGCCGTGCCCAGGGCAATGGAAAACACATCCTGCAACGGGCTGGTGATCCCGCATTTTCTGGCAGTGTCAATGACAGCCCCCGGTCCGGTGAGTTGAACCAGCTGGGCCGCAATGGTATTTACCGACCGGGTCATGGCGGTTTTCAACACCATGTCTCCCTGGAAACCGCGTTCAAAATTCTTTGGCTGCCAGTCCGGGGCTCCGGGGACCGGGATGCGCACCGGCCGGTCGGTCATCCGGGAGCCCGGATGCAGGTCCTGGGTGTCAAATGCCGTGTAATAGACAAAGGGTTTGAATCCGCTGCCGGCCTGACGGCGGGCATTCGTGGCCCGGTTGAACTCGCTTTCAAAGTAATCGCGACCTCCCACCATGGCACGCACCGCGCCCGTGGCCGGTTCAATGGCCACCAGGGCCCCCTGGGGCCGGGGGGCATTTTCATCGGAAACGCCCATCTCCTGATCCAGTCGTTCAAGACCCTGTCGCAACGAGGTCTTTGCCAGTTCCTGAAGCCGGGATTCCAGGGTGGCATAGACACGAATACCCCCCCGGTAAACCACGTTCTCGCCATAGGCATCGATGAGCGACTTGATCAGGGCATCCAGAAAATAGCTCCCGCTTCGGGCGTCTCTTTTCTCCCGGTTCAGTTCCGGTATGTCCGACGCCGCCAAAACCGTTTCATCCTCGGAGATATACCCGGTGTCCTTCATTCGCTGCAACACCACCTGCCTTCGTTTCAACGCCCGGTCCATATGATAGAACGGGTTATAGGCGGACGGGGATTTGGGCAGTCCCGCCAGAAGGGCCGCCTCGGACAGGGTCAACTCCCGGGCCGATTTGCCGAAAAACGTGTCCGCCGCTTTTTCAACCCCCTGGGCCCCGGCCCCGAAATGGATCTGATTGATGTAGACTTCCAGAATCTCGGCCTTGGAATGGGTGGCTTCGATCTGAAAAGATACCAGCAGCTCCTTGAATTTTCTGGAAAACGACTGTTCAAAAGAGAAAAACAGATTTTTGGCCAGCTGCTGGGTGATGGTGGATGCGCCTTCCACCCGCCCGGGTTCAAACAGGGTCACATAGAGGGCTTTCAGTGTCCGGAGCTTGTTGATGCCGTGGTGCTGAAAAAACAGATGGTCTTCGGTGGCCACAATGGCATTGATGAAATCCGGCGATACCCGCGCCAGGGGAACGCTTTCCCGCTCTCCCAGATGCATCACCACCTGGCCGGAGGCGTTGTACACGCGGCTCTGGGGCGTTTCTATGATCCGGCTCAGATCCTGCGGCAGTTTCGGCAGGTTGGACGCCGTATGCAGCACCAGGAGAGTGACAGCGAAAATCCCCGTGGACACAAGAATAAGCCCGGCAAAAAAAACCCATCGCAACACCGCCCATATGGCGTTCCATCCCCTCATGAATGAGCCCCTTTGAGAACCAGTCCCAACTGCCATACCGCCCATTCCCTGGCGTTGACGAACAGGACCCGGACCTGGTTCTGGTGTCGAAATTCAAATCCCAGACGGATGAATCCGTTTTCCGCCTCGTTCCAGATCCCCACCCGGGAAATGATCCCTTCCTGGTCCAGCAGCAGGTCGGTGTCGGGCAACAGATCCGGAATCATTTCGGCGGGCAGCTTGAATACCGCACCAAAAAACCGGTCCACCGGATATATCCGGCCGGAAAACTCATCAAATGTTTCCAGTGTTCCCGGTTCCAGATAGTGTTTTTCCGTAATGGCGGTCAAGGTGTCCTGGGTCAGTTCAATCTGGTGAATCACCCGGTTTCCGGTATCGATAAAATAGATTTTCATGCCGGTTTTCATGCCTTCACAGAAAATCCGGTCCGTGACATCACCGTTGAGCAGCCAGATGAGGCGGGCCGGATCCAGAATCTGCCGGGCATGGGTCAACGGCAGGGTTCGATACAGGTCTTTGAAATGGGTTTTGTCCAGTGTCACCCATTCTCCGGGCAACAGGCGCCGGGCAATCCCGGCAAAGGAATCGGTGCGGTCAGCAAACGCTTTGGTATCGCTCTTTCGATCGATCAGCCGGCTCACGGTTTCATGGGCGGTCATGGTATCGCGGCCCAGTTCCCACACAGCCCCCTTTTCGGGCCGGACATGATTGATGGATGCCAGAAATCCGCCGACAAGCCGTTCGCCCCAGTCAAACCGGAACTCGGAGAATATCAGCACCGCCGACAGGATCAACACGGTGATATTCACAAAACAAACCGCCCTTTTCAGCCGTTCCCGGCATCCGGCAGGGTCATACCATTTCATAACGCTTCCTTTGCCGTTGCCGATCAGGTTTCAGTAAAATCCGTGGGCGGTTTGTTGAGAAACGGCCGAAACAAACTTTTGTTGTTGGCCTTGCTGTAGGCTTCATCCGGACTGATCCAGCCTTTTTCATAAAGCCCCATGATGGCATCGTCGAGCAGCTGCATACCGTATTGTTTGCCCGTTTGAATCATGGAAGGAATCTGGTGGGTTTTGGATTCCCGGATCAGGTTTCTCACCGCCGGGGTCGCCACAAGGATCTCCAAGGCTGCACACCGTCCTTTTTTATCGATGCGTTTGAACAGAACCTGGGCTATTACAGCCCGGAGCCCGTCGGACAGGGTGGCGCGGATCTGGGCCTGTTCCGAAAAAGGGAACACTTCAATGACACGGTCGACGGTTTTGGCGGCACTGGACGTATGCAGGGTTCCGAAGACCAGGTGACCGGTGGAAGCCGCTTCAATGGCCAGAGACATGGTTTCCAGGTCCCGCAGTTCCCCCACCAGAATGATGTCCGGATCCTCACGCAGCGCGCCTCTCAAGGCTGTGGAAAAGGTTCTGGTATGCGTGCCCACCTCCCGGTGGTTCACGATACAGTTTTGGCTTGTATGAACAAATTCGATCGGGTCTTCCACCGTAATGATATGGTCTTTTCTAATTCGGTTGGCCTGATCGATAATCGCGGCCAGCGTGGTGGATTTGCCCGACCCGGTGGGACCGGTGACCAGCACCAGTCCCCTGGGGAGTTCCGCCAGTCTGGAAATCACCGAAGGAAGACCCAGCTGCTCTGCTGTGGGAACATTGGCGGGTATTTCACGAAATACCGCGGAAATCCCATTCTTCTGCATGAAATAATTGACCCGGTAACGGGCCATCCCGGGGATTTCATACCCGAAATCCACATCTCCGGTCTCTTCAAATTCCTTGATTTTTTCCTGGGAAGTGATTTCATAGAGCATGGCCCGAAGTTTGTCCGATGTCAGGGGCTCATGCTTGATCCGCTCGATATCTCCATTGAACCGCAGGGCCGGCTGATGTCCGGATGACAGATGCAGGTCGGACGCCCCCTGATCATGCATCAGTCTGAAAAACGCATCTATTTGAACCATCCGGGCCCCTTCTTGATAATTGTGTGTTCAATCCCGTCGGAAATCACGCGCGGTTGATAAATTTCAGTGTGGCGTCCGTCTCGTCCGCGGCTTTGTTTTCCTTTGTGCTCATTTCCAGCAGTTTGGCATGGGATTCAATGACCGCGCCGATCTGCATTTCCAGTTGAATCCGCTGCCGCTTCAACTCCATGATATCGCTGTGGAGCTGGGAAAGCCGCTTGTGGGAACGGTTCAACACCTTTTCCGCCTCCACCTGTGCGTTGGCGATGATGACCTGAGCTGATTTTTTGGCATTGTCCTTCATCTGTTCCACAATGTTCTGGGATTGGATCATGGCGTTTTTCATGGCATCTTCCCGTTTCCGGTATCCCTGATTCTCCAGATCCAGCCGTTTTTTTTCTTCCACCAGTTTTTCAATGACCCGGTCCATGGATTCCAAATGGATTGCCACCTCTTCCAGAAATCCATCCACTTCCTGAACATCAAATCCCCTGAAACGGGTTTTAAACTCCTTCTGCCGGACCACCAGTGACGTGATACCCATACCCAATCCTTTCTATCTGAAATTTGATCGTTACATCATCATGGAACGCGCCATGCCACGAAGTGTGTTCACCACAAATGCCTGAAGAAAC
This sequence comes from Desulfotignum sp., assembly GCA_011389835.1. Lineage (GTDB taxonomy): Bacteria > Desulfobacterota > Desulfobacteria > Desulfobacterales > Desulfobacteraceae > Desulfotignum. The sequence goes on from JAABTO010000025.1 coordinate 17,087, forward strand.
ATGATCGCCATCAGCACGACAATCGGTGAGATATCGATACCGCCGAAGTTGACCGGCAGCCGTTTTCTGATCTGATACAGCACCGGCTCCGTGGCGGTGTTGATAAATCGGACAATGGGGTTGTAGGGATCCGGGTTCACCCAGGACAACACCGCGCCGGCAATGATGATCCACATATAGATCGTCAATCCGAAATCCAGCACCACGGCCACCGCTTCAAACAAATTGGCCAATACAAGCATTCACATACCCTTTCATATCATGGTTTTTTTGAAAACTGTTATCAGGCAATCAGATAAAAATCAAGTTTTTTTGCCGGGTTAGCGGTACCCGGGCCCCGGGCCGGATCCTCACCGGCCCTGTGACATGCGTTATGGGCTTGAATGTCTTTTGACGGTATGATAATTATATATATTTTAACAATTTAGTTAGTTGAATGACTGAAGGGCGTCGATCTGATGTTCACCGTCGGAATCTGCCCTTCCCGGGTATTTAGACCGGTTAAAATTATTTAAGTCCAAGGAGTTAACAAATGGGTCCCGTACAATTGAATGAAATCAAGGCTGTTCCCTATGAGCGGTCTGAAGTGGTAAAGGGATATACTGACCGGTCCCTTCACATCGATCTCACCGGCAATGACATCCGCGTCGATCCCATCGATGCGGCAGTGAAAGACAGATTCACCGGCGGCAAAGGGTATGATCTGTGGTTCATGTGGCAGGCGGTCAAAGGCACCACAAAATGGAATGATCCGGAAAATGCCCTGTGCATCTCGGCGGGTCCCCTGGGGGGAACCCCCGGGTATCCCGGCGGCGGAAAAAGCATTGTCACCACCATCTCCCCCTTGACGGGCGCCCCCATCGATTCCAATGTGGGGGGGTATTTCGGACCGTACAAGAAATTTTCCGGATTTGACGTGATCACTTTGACCGGCAAGGCGGATCAGGATGTCGTGATCCTGATCGACGGCATCGAAAGCCAGATCAAAATTTTCAGCGCATCAGATCTGCCCGACAACGCCTATGAGTTGTCCGATGCACTGACCCGGTATTTTGACGAAAAAAAACCGGTGAACATCTCGGTGGTAACCGCAGGACCGGGGGCTGAAAACACTTATTTCGGATGTCTGAATTTCTCCTGGTATGACGCCGGCCGCAAAAGAGTCCGGTACAAACAGGCCGGCCGGGGAGGCACGGGCACTGTTCTGGCGGACAAGAAAGTCAAGGCTGTGGTGGCCCGGTTCGGGGCGGTTTCCATGAAAAGCAATCAGCCGGCAGATCTGGAAGCCCTGAAAACCGTGACCAAAACCCATGCCAAAGAGATCAATGAACTGGACGGCAAGCAGAACCGCATGTCCCTGGTGGGCACCACCCATCTGGTTCCCATCATGAACGACCATGACTGTCTGCCCACCCACAACTTCAAGTTCGGTTCCCACCCCGAAGCGGCCGTCATCGGGGAAGACGTGTATGAGCATATCTTTGACAAAGGGTTTGACGGATGCTGGCGGGGATGTGCCGTGGCCTGCTCCCACGGGGTCAAGGATTTCTCTCCGTTCACCGGCCCCTTCAAAGGGACCCGGGTGTTCGTGGACGGTCCGGAATATGAAACCGTGGCCGGATGCGGCTCCAACCTGGGCATTTTCGATGCCCACACCATTCTGGAGATCAACTTCTACTGCGACGCTTATGGTCTGGACACCATTTCCGTGGGCACGTCCATTGGATTTGTCATGGAATGTTTTGAAAACGGTCTGATCACCACCGAACATACCGGTGGCCTGGCGCTGTTCTTCGGCAACCGGTTCGGTGCACTGGAACTGATCCATCAGATGGCAAAAGGCGAAGGATTCGGTGCCATCGTGGGCAAAGGCATCCGTCAGATGAAACAGATCTTTGCCGACAAGTTCAATGCCGACCCCGATTTCATGCAGGATATCGGCATGGAATCCAAAGGCCTGGAATTTTCCGAATACATCACCAAGGAAAGCCTGGCCCAGCAGGGCGGATACGGTCTGGCCCTCAAAGGTCCCCAGCACGATGAAGCCTGGCTGATTTTTCTGGACATGGTCCACAATTTCATGCCCACCTTTGAAAACAAGGCCGAAGCCCTGCACTGGTTCCCCATGTTCAGAACCTGGTTTTCTCTGTGCGGCCTGTGCAAGCTGCCATGGAACGACATTGTGCCGGAAGACAACAAGGACACCAAAGAACCGGCCAAGGTCATGAAACATGTGCAGTGGTATGCGGATTTCTTTTCCGCCATCACCGGCAAAAAAACCACACCCGATGATCTGATCGCCATGAGCGAAACCGTATACAATTTTCAGCGCGTCTTCAACCTGAAAATGGGCACCGGTACGAGGGAACACGACACCCTTCCCTACCGGGCCATGGGGCCGGTGACCGTGGAGGAATACGAAAGCCGGCAGGACCGGTATGACAAACAGCTGACCGACACCTACGGCATGGACATTTCCGGCATGGATACTGCAGCCAGGGTGGCGGCCCTGAGAAAGGAACGCGAATCCCAGTATGAACAGCTCAAGGATGCGGTCTATGACCGCCGGGGATGGACGAAAAACGGCATTCCCACAAAAGAAACGGTGCAGCGGCTGGGCATCGACTTTCCGGAAGTGCTGGAAGTGCTGGCGGCAAACGGGGTTCAATAGGATCCAGCAAATGCCATGATCCAGGTGAATGACCAGCCAATTGAATGGAAACCGGACATGACCATTGCGGATCTGCTCAAGCAGATGTCCGATGTCCGGTTCTGCTCGGTGGTCCGTGTCAACGGCAAGCTGATATCCAGCCCCCGGTTCGATGTCACCCGGATTCCGGACAACGCGGTCATTTACCTGCTGCCCCTGGTGGCAGGTGGATGACCCGCCTGTTTCACCGGCATTTGCCGCACACAGAACCAATGCCGGCTGCTCAGTTTATGACACATGGAACCCGCTTTTTTAACCCTCTACACAGAGCCCACTATTGAAATTATTTATCGATTTTCTCAACCGACTGTTCAAAAAACCATCCGCTCCGGCACCGTCTCAGGTCCCTGAAAACCGGAGCGCGCCCAAACAGACCCCCCAACCCCGGCAGCCGGATTCCCCTGCTCCCAGGCCAGAACCGTCTGAAAACAAGAAACCTTCCCAACCAGAAAACCGCTCCGGCAACATCGATCCAGACCCCAAAAAACCAGGCTTAAAACCGAAGTGGTCCCCGGATCAATTTCACGTGCCTCCCGGGGAAGGAAAAACCCGGTTCCATGATCTTGATCTGCCGGAACCGCTCATGCACGCCATTGCAGACCTGGAATTTGAATACTGCACCGATATCCAGGCAGACCTGCTGCCCCATACCCTGGCGGGAAAGGATGCCACGGCCAAGGCCCAGACCGGTACCGGCAAAACCGCTGCGTTTATTATCACCCTGATCAAGGCGTTTACCCGGAATCCTGTCAAAAACAAACCCGGAGTTCCCAGAGCCCTTATTCTGGCGCCCACCCGGGAACTGGTCCATCAGATCGAAAAAGATTTCCAGGGGCTGGCCAGATATTCGAGATTCACGATTGTTTCCGTGTTCGGAGGGACCGGCTACGCCAGACAGCAGCAAATGCTTCAGGACCGCCCGGTGGATGTGATTGCGGCCACGCCGGGACGGCTTCTGGATTTTATCCGGCAGAAAATCATTGACCTTTCCAAGGTGGAAATCGTTGTGATCGACGAGGCAGACCGAATGCTGGACATGGGATTCATTCCGGATGTCAGGCGTCTGGTTTACATGACCCCGCATAAAAACAAGCGCCAGACACTTTTCTTTTCCGCCACCCTGACCGACGAAGTGTTGCGTCTGGCGGATTCATGGACCACGGAAAACCGGGTTCAGATCGAGATCGACCCGGAACAGACAGCTGCGGACAGCATCCGTCAGATTGTTTATCTGACCACAGAAGACAAAAAATTTCAGCATGTCTATAATCTGCTGGCTTCAGAAAACCTCCAGCGGGTCCTGATTTTTGTGAACCGGAAGGATACCGCAACGTTTCTGAGCAACAAGCTCGGCCGCTACGGCCAGCGATGCAAAGTGCTGTCCGGAGACGTATCCCAGAACAACCGGTTCAAAGTACTGGAACAGTTCAAAAAAGGGACCGTCCGGATTCTGGTGGCCACGGATGTGGCGGCCCGGGGCCTTCATGTGGAAAACATCAGCCACGTGGTCAACTATGACATGCCCTTTGAACCCGAACATTATATCCACCGGATCGGCAGAACCGGCCGGGCCGGGGCCACCGGCATCTCCATCTCCTTTGCAGATGAGATGAGTTCGTTTCAGATTCCTCAGATCGAGGCGGTACTGGGCCACAGACTCCAGTGTGAATACCCTTCCGAAATTCTGGAAAAACCGTTACCCAAACCCGCGCCGGCAAAAGAAAGCAGTGCAGGGCCGGCCAAAGTCAAATCCAGGCGGAGACGACGACCCAGACCGCCCGGAAAACACAACAAAAAACGCACGCCGGGTTCAGGTTGACACGGTCCCGGCATTCGGTGTAAAACCGGTTACCTGTTAAAATGACACCTTAGGGGAAGGAGAGGGAAAAAATGTTTGGCCTTGGAATGCCTGAAATCCTGTTGATTCTGGCCATCGCTCTGATCGTAATCGGGCCTCAGAAACTGCCTGAACTGGCAAAAACCCTAGGGCGGGCCATGGGAGAATTCAAGCGGTCGGCCCAGGATCTCAAACGCAGTATCGATATGGACACCACCCTGGAGGATGTCAAATCGTCCACCACGGACCTGAAGAATACGATCAAAGAAACCAGGCATAAAAAAAACGATAAAAAAGACAGCACCGAAACAGATACTGCCGAAGACTCCGAAAAAACGGATACGGTTTCAGACATGAATGCCCCCTTTTCACCGGAAAACACCACTGACGACCCGGATATCGACAAAGAAGACAAAAACGGATGACAACCTCCATGGAAACCGATGCCAAAAGCCCGTTTACCGAACACTTGGGAGAATTGAGAGACCGGCTGGTCCGATCCTTTATCGCCGTGGGTGTCGGATTTGCTGTATCGTATGCGTTCAAGGAAAGACTGTTCCAGATCCTCACCGCACCGCTGGTGACAGTCATGGAGGCAGACGGCAACGCGAAAATGATTTTCACCGGTCTGCCGGAAGCCTTTTTCACCTATCTGAAAGTATCCCTTCTGGCCGGTATCATTCTGGCGACACCGGTATTGTTCTATCAGTTCTGGATGTTTGTTTCTCCCGGGCTTTACCGGACCGAAAAAAAATATCTGCTGCCGGTGGTTTTCCTGTCTGTCTTTTTTTTCGTCATCGGGTCCTCATTCGGATATTTCATCGTTTTTCCCTATGGATTTCAGTTTTTTCTGGGATTTGCCACAGACACCATCCAGGCCATGCCTTCCATGAAGGAATACCTGTCTTTTTCATCCAAGATGCTGCTGGCCTTCGGGTTCGTGTTTGAACTGCCGCTGGTGCTCACCTTTATGGCCCGGATGGGGCTGGTGACCGTGCCATTTTTAAAGAAAAACCGAAAATATGCCCTGCTGCTGTTTTTTGTGGGTGCGGCCCTGATCACTCCGCCGGATATCATCACCCAGGTGATGATGGCTCTGCCGTTGATGGTGCTGTATGAAATCAGCATTCTGGGCGCCCGGATTTTCGGCAGAAAACCCATCGGCGATACCGATGAGACCATGGATGAAGATGAAACAGACGACGATGCAGCCACGCAAACCGACAACAAAAAGCCGTGAGACACTGCCGGATTTTTGTTGACTTTGTCAAATGCTTGTGTCTAAAATTTGAGACGGCTTGAACATCGACCGATGCCTGGAACGGCACCGGAAATAATAAATTGAAACCCAAAGGAGAAAGGCGTGTTATGAAAAGAAAACTGATCTTGCTTTTACTGGTTGCCGGTATGGCGACAATTTTTGCTGCCACTGCGCTCCAGGCCGGTACTGAAGTGGAAGACACTTTTGAAATCACAACCCCCGGATATGACGATGCGAATCGCAAAAAAGGTCCGCCTCAGTTCAAACCGGTGACCTTTACCCACAAAAAACACATCGAAGATTACAACATTTCGTGCGGTGAATGTCATCATGATGAAAACGGTGAACCCCTTGCAGATCTTAAAATGGGCGATGATGTGCAACCCTGCCATGAATGCCACAATATTTTTGAAAAAGACAAGGACAACCGGAGAGATATCATGGTCCATGAAAATGCCATGCACGGCAACTGCCGGGAATGTCACAAGCAGGTCAACATCGATGCCGGCGATCCCAAAGGCCGCAAAGGTCCTGGGCCGACCTCCTGCAATGACTGCCATGAACGAGTCTGATCACCGGGCTGACAAAAAAACAACCCCCCGCAGCACATAAAAAGGAAAGGCGGCTTTTTCGTTGAAAAGGCCGCCTTTTTCATGGCCAGAACTTACCGATTGATTATCTGATACGGCTAAGGCACCAGCAGCCGGTTATCGATCAACCGGGTTTTTCCCAGCCATACCGCCATGGCCATGAGGGTTTTTTCCTGAATCACGGCCACCGCTTCCAGGGTATCTGGGTCACACACAGACAGATAATCCACGCGCATGTCTTCGGGCCCTGCCGCCAGAATATCGGTTGCCTGGGCCAGAATGTTTCCGGGGTCCGTCTCTCCCTGTTTCACTGAATTTTCAGCAGCCTCCAGACAGCGATGAAGCAGCAGCGCATGGGGGCGCTGCGTTTCGCTCAGATACTTGTTTCTGGAACTCATGGCCAGTCCATCGGGTTCCCGGACAATCGGCACACCCACAATATCGATATCCAGATTCAGATCCTTCACCAGGCGCCGAATCACGGTGAGCTGCTGAAAATCCTTTTCCCCGAACACCGCAGTATGCGGTCGGACAATGTTGAACAGCTTGGTCACCACAGTGGCCACGCCTCTGAAAAAATCGGGCCTGGAAAGCCCGCACAGATGAAACGGTAACCTTTCCAGCGTCACATAGGTCTCATATCCGGAAGGATACATCTGATCGTCAGACGGCGTAAAGATGGCCGAAGCGCCGATTTCACGGCATTTTTCCAGATCCTTTTCCAGGGCCCGTGGATAAGTGGAAAAATCTTCGTTCGGACCGAACTGGGCCGGATTCACAAAAATAGACACCACCAGATGGTCGGCGCATTCCTTGGCTTTTGTCATCAAGGCCAGATGCCCGGCATGCAGAAACCCCATGGTGGGAACAAAGGCGATGGATTGATCTTTTTTCCGTATCGCTTCTGAAAATCGGGTCATCTCGGATATGGACGCAATCACCTTCATGGATGAGTCACCTCGCTTTGTAGGCCCTGGCCAGATTTACCAGGGAAGGGGCCCAGGACACCGATCCCAGGGCATGAATATGGGTATAGGTACCAAATGTATTGTATTTATGGAATCCATCTTTTTTATCCAGAATCCCTTTTCCCCGTTCCATGGCAAACGCCATGTCCGGTTCCTGGTATTCGATCTTCAAAATTTTTGAATACCGGAATTCATGTCCTTTGAGCACTTCTCCAACAGAAAAAAAAGGATTTTTGTTCACCACTTTCACCCGGGTATATCCATGGCCCTGGGGTTTGAGAGACAGACCGAACCAGATGGGCAAAATGCCTGACATTGCATATTCCCGGCCCCCGAGACAGATACTTTGACCCAGAAAAATCAACCCGCCGCATTCTGAATAAATGGGCAGTCCGTCACAGGCCTGCCGTTTCAAATGGTCTCTGAACGATCGATTTTCCGTCAGCTGAGGGGCATGGGTTTCGGGGAACCCCCCTCCCATATACAGCGCATCCATCCGTGGCAGGCGTTCCTGTTTCAACGGGCTGATGAACTCGATGTGTGCGCCCATTTTTTCCAGGGCTTCCAGATTGTCTGGATAGTAAAACTGAAATGCGGAGTCTTTGATCACACCGATCGTTACTTTTTGATGGCTGTGTTTGACAGGCACGGATGTAGAGATGGGTCTTGAAAAGGCCGCATCCTTTGTGTGTGTGATGCCGGCAGATCGACAGTCGTGCACCACTGCATCATACAGGCGGTCCAGATCGATATGCGCATTGGCCATATCACAGACCGCATCCAGGGCCTGAACCGAGGAACGGTGTTCCGCTGATGTCACCAACCCCATGTGACGTTCCGGAAAATCGTCGGAATGAAGTTTGGGAATCGCCCCGAACACCGGAATTTTGCAGAACTGTTCCATATTGGTGGTCACTTTTCCCTGGTGCCGCTTTCCCGCCACCTGGTTGAGGATCGCCCCAATGATTCTGATTTTTGGATCAAACTGCTGACAGCCCAATACCAGCGCCGCCATGGTCCGGGTGCTTTTGGTACAGTCCAGCACCAGCAGCACCGGCAGGTTCAGCAGCTTGGCCAGCTCTGCTGTGGATGTGGAGCCATCCGTATCGATACCGTCATACAATCCCCGGTTGCCTTCCACCAGGGCCATATCTGACTCTTGAGAATGTGACAGAAAGGAATCCCGGACCACCTCCGGTGTACAGAGAAATGTGTCCAGGTTATAGCAGGGGCGGCCGGCTGCCAGGGAAAGCCAGCCGGCGTCGATGTAATCAGGGCCTTTTTTAAAAGGGGATATCCTGATGTGCTTGCGTTTCCATGCCGCGGCGATCCCCAAACTGATGATGGTCTTGCCCGAACCACCCCTGAGCCCTGCCACCACCACGCCCGGGACGCTGTTACTGCTTGCGTGCATGGGTTTGAATCTTTATATCTTATATGTGGTTAATTTTCACCTTCGGAAGAATGCTGGATACCGCCACCTTTGAGACCATACATGGTGGTGGAACCGGATGACCAGAATTCAAGAATCCCGTCTTCAACCATTTTGTTCACGACTTTTTTGATCATTCTGGGCTTGTCGTCCGGAAAAATCTTGTAAAAGTCCTTGATATAGAATTTGGATTTGGTTTTGGCTTTTTTGTTCAGCCATTCAACCACCGCTTTTTGTGCTTCTTCCTTGTTGTCCAGAAGGTCACTCATTTTTTTACTCCTTTGAATTGGAATGGATGAGCCGGAGCCCCTTGATGCAGGTGCCCCGGCTTTTTACCATATGTGGCAGACGCCGTTCAAAAATATTTAGAATTTGAACTGAGTTGACTGACGCCAGCTCATATAGGCCTGCTGACGGAAATCATCGATCAGGTGGTGGGTAAAATCAAGCTCACACACCTCAAAGAATTTTTCCCATCCGATTCTTTCTGCCCAGTCACCCAGACGCTCATATTTGTTGGCGCCTTTGGCATAGGCTTCCACCATTCTCTGAATCGCATCGGTCATGGACGGCCACCTTGGCATTTCATTGGGCAAAAACGCCACAACCACCTTGGAAAACTTGGGATCGGAAATCCGGTTGGACACCTTGCCGCCGGCCATCAGCACGATACCATCCCCTTCGGTATCCGCCAGAGGCATGGACGGGCACATGGTGTAGCAGTTACCGCAGTACATGCACCGTTCGTTTTTGACGTCAACCGACTTGACTTCCTTGCCGTTGTCCAGTTTCACCTTGGCAGGTTTGATGGCTGCGGTGGGACACGAAGCAACCGCCAGCGGAATTTCACAGACCTTGTCCAGATACTCATGGTCCAGCATGGGCGGTTTTCTGTGATACCCGAGAATGGCGATATCAGAGCAATGCACCGCACCGCACATGTTCAGGCAGCAGGCCATGGATACGCGCAGCTGGGCCGGCAGTCTCATGTCCTGGAAATCATTGAACAGCACGTCCATGGAAGCCTTGACCGTCCCGGAGGCATCCGTGGCCGGAGTATGGCAGTGAATCCATCCCTGGGTGTGAACGATATTGGTGACGCCGGCACCGGTCCCGCCAATAGGGAACTTGAAAGATCCGCCGGCAAATTTTCTGGAGGACAGGTCGTTTTTCAACGGTTCCAGCTTGTCTTTGGCATCCACCATGAACTCCACATTGTTTCTGGTGGTGAACCGGACATATCCGTCACAATGTTTGTCTGCGATGTCACAGATCTCATTGATCAGGCTGGTGGACATCAAACGCGCCCCACCCACTCTTACCGTATAAACTTCATCTCCTGAATCCGCCACATGCACGAGAACACCCGGCTCAAGGATTTCATGGTGAGACCATTTGCCCTTGTTTTTGGCAATCACAGGAGGGTAAAATTCGTTATGATCTCTGGGACCGATGTCGGTAATCCGGTTTTCCATCGGTTTGTCTGGATTATAACCCGTAGAAATAAAAGCCATTATGATTCTCCCTTCCTATCTCCTATGGTGTTTTCTGTATTCTTCCACATCACGTTCCCAGCCGCCCGGCACTTCATCTTCTTTCCAGAAGATGTACGGGTTGGTTCTGGGATAAGCCACATGCTGCGGCATGGGATCGATTCCGGTCACTTCCAGCAGTTTCTGGAAACCCTGGCGCATGATCAGCTCACCTAAGCGCTCACGGTTCTTACCTTCTTCCATCCACCAGTCCCAGATATTTTCAATGATTTCCGTAATTGCTTCGTAATCATTGTCCGGGTTGACTTCCACGAACGGTACCAGCAGAGAACCCATCTGGGCGCCGTCCAGGATCGGGGCTTTGGCACCCACCAGGATGGACAGACCGGTATCTTTACCGATCTTCAGGGCTCTGGGCATGACGTTGATGCAGTGCATGCACCTTGTGCAGTTGGCATTGTCGATGAACAGTTTCTTGTTTTCAAACTTCATGCATTTTGTGGGGCACAGAGACAGAACTTCCTTTTCAAGATCAAACGGGCCCCAGTCCTTGCTGCCCTTGTAGGCACCGGCATTGGCCGGATAGGCTGGATCGTTTTCCACATATTTGTTCACAGCATCCTGATCGATGCGGATGTCGTCTTTCCAGGTACCGATAAAGGACATGTCAGACCTTGCGATAGAGGCCACACAGCAGTTGGGGCAGCCGTCCAGTTTGAATTTGAATTTATAGGGGAATGCCGGTCTGTGCAGTTCGTCCTGGTATTCATTGGTCAAAAAGTAGACCAGCGAACTGGTATCATAGCAGGAGTATTCACAACGTGTCTGTCCCAGGCAGTCGGACGGGGTTCTCAGGTTGGAACCGGAACCGCCAAGGTCTTGGTTCATGTCATGGGTCATGGTCCAGAAAATTTCTTCCAGCTGCTTGGTGGTGGTTCCCAGCAAAATGATATCACCGGTGGAGCCGTGCATGTTGGTGATTCCAGACCCTCTGAAATCCCACAGATCGCAAAGCTGTTTGAGATAATCGGTCTTGTAGTATTTACCGGCCGGCTGGTTCACCCGCATGGTGTGGAATGCCTCGACACCGGGAAAGCTATCCGGCTGGTCGCAGTACCTGCCGATCACCCCGCCGCCATACCCAAACACACCGACGATGCCGCCATGCTTCCAATGGGTTCTGCCGTGTTTGAAAGAAAGTTCCAAAATACCCAGAAGATCCTCGACCACATCCACCGGAATCTGGAACTCGATGCCTTCCTCATTCTTTGCCCTTTTTTCCGCCTGAGCTTTCAGGTCAGAGACAAAGCTTGGCCAGGGGCCCGATTCCAGCTGGTCCAGTAAAGGAGTTTCATGCTTAGCCATTTACTTACCTCCGTTAAAAGTTAAATTACATTCAACAATGAAAAGATTTTCCAAACTTTTCATTCAATAATCTGACAAAAATCAAATCCGATATCATTCCAAACCCTTAGTCTACA
>JAABTO010000164.1 GCA_011389835.1 Desulfotignum sp.
TAACAACAATAAGGAAAAACCCCAAGTTTCACACGGACCGCGGAACAATAACGACAATAACGCAGGCCTGACCCCGGGTTTCTGAACAAAAACGTCAAAAAGGCAAGGCCTGACCCCGGGTTTTACAGGAAGCCGGCATCGGTCAGGAATTCGGTGACCACCTGTGACAGGCACCGGTTCCAGGCCTGGACATAGGCTTCGGCCCGCATCCCGGTACCGGAAACCGGCTCGGTTATGCTGTACTCATGACTGATCACCGGCATGAACCCGGCAGGCACCTGTTTTTCGAGCAGCAGGCGAAGCGCCATGACAGCCCGGGGGTGGTCCGGATTCTGGATATCCACATACAGGTGGGTGATTTTTCCTGACAGCCGGAAATCGATCTGGTCCGGTTCGCCGGCCGGCACCAGCCGGAACAGGACCGAATCGTCCAGCGCGTCCCGGAACGCATCCGTGATCATCCGGCCCGGAGACACCATGAACTTGTTGTAATAATCATTGGTGAACCGGTTGTCCGACACTTTATAGACAAAATAACTGCTTTCAAATTCAGCGGCAATATCAAACTGCCGGATCAGCAGTCCCCGGCCGGTCTGAAACCCGGCACCCCCCTCATCGACTTGCGGTGTTTCAAGGACAAACAACCGGGTTTCGGGAAAATCCCGGATGAGGCCGGAACACCCGGACAAAAGCACGCTTGCCACCACCGCCACACCGGCTGTCACCCCCCACAGGATTTGGATCGGTTTCATTTCCCCACCTCCCTGGGTGCTTCCGTCGGTCTGGGCGGCCGCTCCAGCAGCAGCCGGGCCGGATACCGCCGGAGTTCCAGGCTCATCTGCTTGAGGTTCTCGGAGGTGTGCTCGAAATTGTTGATGGTCCGGTTGATGGTTTCACTGTTGAGCCAGACCAGGTTCTCGAGCATGGCCATGGTCTGGTTCAGGCTTTCCATGAGCCCGTCCACCTGCCGGGACAGCTCGGTGATCCGGTTGTCGGTGCGGTCTTCCAGATTCCGGGTCAGGCGCCTGGTGCTGGCGGCGGTATGTCTCAAGTCCTCCAGGGTTTGGGTCATGGGATCCCGGATATCGGTCACCAGCGTTCGGATGCCGCTGAACGATCCTTCGGCATCCTGGATCATCCGGCGGAACTCCGGCGACCCCACGGTTTCAGACAACAGACGGCTGGTATTCTGAATTTCCGCCATCATGGCCGAGGACTGGGCTGAAATACCGGCCAGATCGAAATCAGCGGTTTTGCGGTTCAATGTTTCCAGCAGCTCTTCCAGGTTCCGTGTCATTCCCATGACATTGAACTCGGTCAGGTTGTCCAGGATCAGGTTTACCGCATCCCCCATGCGCTTGATGCTGCTTTGTCGGGACGGAATATACAAATGGTCCGGGGTCCAGGCGAGATCCACGGCATCGGCGGCTCCGGGCAGGTAATCGGTTTCCAGATATGCGGCCCCGGTGATGCCCTTGAAACTCAGGTACACAGTGAGCCCCTGATCCACCGCCGCTTTGACCGCCTTTTTCGGGTCCTGGCCGTCTATGGCCGGAAACGCGGCCGGATCCAGTGCAAACACCACCAGCACACATTGGGACGGTACCTGATAGACTTTGGCCGAAGTGGTGATGGTTTTGACCGTACCGATGCGCACGCCCTTGTATTTGACTTCCGATCCCACATCCAGGCCCTGGACCGACTCGTCAAAACAGGATTCAGCCAGGATCTCTTTTTTCAGAAATTCCCCGGCCCCGAACACAATCAGAAACCCGGCGCCCAGACAGAACGCAAGGATCACGAACAGACCGAGTTTGAAATAATTGGCATTTTGGGTCATGATGTCATCTCTTTTCCGGGATTTCGGTTGAAAAACCGATATGCATATTCATTTTCAGGATCCGCTTTCAGGTCTTTGGGATGGCCCCGGGCAATGATCCCTTTGGTTTCCTTTTCCAGCATGATGGTGTTGTCGGCAATGGCGAGAATGCTTTCCAGCTCATGGGTCACGATCACAAAGGTGATGCCCAGGGTCTGTGCCAGGTCCCGGATGAGCCGGTCCAGTTCCGCCGAAGTCAGCGGGTCCAGGCCGGCGGACGGTTCGTCCAGAAACAGCACCTCCGGGTCCAGGGCCATGGCCCTGGCAATGGCGGCCCGTTTTCTCATGCCCCCGCTCAACTCACCGGGCAGCTGGTGACTGTTTCGGTTCAGGTTCACCAGGCCGAGCTTGGCCAGGGCAAGGGTTTTTGCTGCGTCATCAGACAGGTCGGTGAACGCGGTCATCGGCAGCATCATATTCTCCAGCACGGTCATGGAACCGAACAACGCCCCGTTCTGGAACGCCACCCCGATCTGCTGAAGCATCCGGGTGCGTTCCTTTCCCCGGGCCGTGACCATGTTTTGTCCGTGGATCAGCACCTGGCCGGACACGGGCGGCACCAGCCCGATCATGTGCTTGAGCACCGTGCTCTTGCCGCACCCGGATCCCCCCAGGATCACGAAGATCTCCCCTTTGCCGATGTCAAAGGTCAAATCCTCCATAATGGCCTGACCGTCATACCCGGCATACAGGTGTTTAACTTGTATAATCGGTTCTTTCACACATCCAGCACATAATAAATAATTGAAAAAATTCCGTCAAACACGGCGATCAGAATAATGGACGACACCACGGCCCTTGTGGCGGCCTCGCCCACCGCCGACGGCCCCTGCCGGGTCTGGTATCCCCGGATGCACCCGGTGGCGGCGATGAGCACCCCGAACACAAAACACTTGATCATGCCGCCCACAAAATCCCCCCAGGTCACAAATCCCACCACCTGGTTGTAATAGGCGGAAAACGGGTGCCCCATGGACAGGATCACCACCGCCCCCCCTAAAATCCCCACCAGGATGGCAAACACCGTGAGCAGCGGGGTCATGACCGTGGAAGCGATCACCCGGGGCAGGATCAAAAACCGCACCGGTTCCAGACCCATGATGGACAACGCGTCGATCTCTTCATTGATTTTCATGGTGCCGATCTCGGCGGCAAACGCGGATGCGGACCGACCCGCCAGGACGATGGCCGTCATGAGCGGCCCCAGCTCCCGTACCATGGCCAGGCCGATAAGGTTGGCCACATAGATCTCGGCCCCGAACATTTTCATGGGAATGGCGGATTGGAACGCCATGACCAGGCCCACGATAAAGCTGATCAGGGCCACGATGGGCAATGCGTTCACCCCGGCCTGTTCCGCCACGCGCAACGTTTCTTTCCAACGGATTTGACCCGGCCGCAAAAGACCGGCAAAGAAAAACCAGCACAGTTCCCCGAAAAAGGCAATAAAGGTCTTGGCATCCTGCCAGAACTCCCCCAGGCTCCGCCCCTGATTTTCCACCATCCGCCGGATGCGGCCGCCGGGCCGGGCCGGTTCCGGCACGGCCAGATCGGTTTGAGAAACCCGTTCCACCAGGGTGGCGGCGGATTTGTCCAGCCCGGTCATGTGGACCGTGTCATGATTGCCGTCCCGGGCCATCCGCTCCAGGTGAACGATCAGGGCGGCGCCGGCCATGTCAAAATAGGTGACCCCGGACAAATCCAGGGTCAGGGCTGCGCCGCCATGACCGGCCAGACCGTTGCAGGCCCGGTCCCATATCCCGGCAATGCCGCCGGCATCCATGCGGCCGGAAAACAGATATGCCAGGCCGGTGTCGGTTTGTTTGATGTGCAGTTCAGTCAATTCAACACTGGTGGGCCACGGTCATCGTGACCCACTCCTCTTCCGTATCCAGATTCAAAACCATGAGTTGGTGCCGCGCCAGCGCGGCTTCCACATCCGGCTGCCGCTCCCGGATGATGCCGGACAGAACGGCCCGGCCATGGGGGGCCGCCAGCCGCTGTCTGATGTCTCCCATAATGGCGACGATGGTCTGGGCGATGATGTTGGCGGCAATGAGATCAAAGGTTTCCGAATCCATTTGGTCCAGAGTACCGGCGAACACACGGTACCGATCCGGATCGATCCTGTTTTTTTCCAGATTTTCTTTGGCCACCTCCACGGCGGTGGGATCGGTGTCAACGCCAGTCACCTGCGACGCCCCCAGCCCGGCGGCCGCGATCATGAGAATGCCGGACCCGCACCCCACATCCAGAAAGGTGTGGCCGGGGATGAGCACGTCCTGGATCTGTTTCAGGCACATGCAGGTGGACGGGTGGGTGCCGGTGCCGAAAGCCATGCCCGGATCCAGGTGAATCACCAGGTCCCCGGGTTCCGGATCAACGGATTCCCATGCCGGCTTCACCACGATGCGGTCGGTGATGCGCATCACATGGAAATGCTTTTTCCAGGCATGGGCCCAGTCCTGGTCCGCCACGGTTTCCACCCGGATGGCCACATGGATGCCGGCCCGGTCCAGATCTTTTGCCCGCCGCAACAGCTGTGCCAGAACCGCGTCGGCATCAAGGGTCTCGGGCAGGTATCCTTCGATTCTGTTTTCCTGAGAATCAACCGGGGCCGGGGTGTCAAACCCGTCATCCGGTTCATCCAGAGGCAGATGACACACCACCCCTTTGATGCCGGCGGAAAAAAACATATCGCAGATCAGCTCTTCGGCCAGGGCCGGTTGTTCGGCTTCAAACGCGGCAGTGATCTTTCGGTATTCCATGGCAGCGCCCCGGGGTGGTTTTTGAATCAATTCTTGAATTTTTCATTGGAAAAGATTATTTTTCAAATCTTTAGCAAAGTCAAACTGATTTTTATTTAACCCGTGTCAGGCCCTATGACCCATCCGTATGAAAACCTTGTGATCTATTACTTTGAAGGCACGGTCCGGCCGGAACCGGACATCGCAGCCGACCCCCGGTTTCTGGGTCTCTGGGAGGAAGCCGGCACCTCGTTCGTGTTTTTTTCCCAACCCGTGCCCGACCTGGCAGACCGGATAAACACCGGCACCCCACAGGCACAGTTCAAGGATATGTATCAAATGACCTGGGAGCAGTGGCACGGGGATGCGGTCAAACCCTATGATGTGGCGGATTTCTGCGTGTTTCCCCCCTGGGATGTCCCTGAAGACATGACCGGCAGACGTCCGGTCATGATGGATCCGGGCGTGGTGTTCGGCACAGGGCAACACCCCACCACCCACGCGTGCCTGGAGCTGATTCACCAGGTGTGCGCCTCCGGTTCGATCCGCACGGTCCTGGATATCGGCACCGGCACCGGGCTGCTGGCCTTAGGCGCCGCAGCCATGGGATGTGCCCGGATCCTGGCCTGTGATTTCAATCTTCTGGCGGTGAGAACCGCCCGGAAAAACATTACCCTCAACGGGTGGGAGGACCGGATTCTGGCGTTCCAGGCCAGGGGCGAAACCCTGCTGGATCTGCCCTGTGATCTTCTGGTGGCCAATATTCATTACGACATCATGCGGCAGCTGATGGACAGCCCGGCGTTTGAGGAAAAACCCCTGGTCATTCTGTCCGGACTGCTGCGCACCGAGGCCAGCACC
Source organism: Desulfotignum sp. (assembly GCA_011389835.1). Classification (GTDB taxonomy): domain Bacteria; phylum Desulfobacterota; class Desulfobacteria; order Desulfobacterales; family Desulfobacteraceae; genus Desulfotignum. The sequence continues at coordinate 5,488 of JAABTO010000164.1, forward strand.
GTGGCCGCCGGCCTAAAACACAAACAGATGACCATCCTGGAACACCGGTGCCCGGACGGCATCTGGCACACGTTTCTGGCCCGGTCCCGGGCAGACCGACCGGAACATGACCCGGAGCGCCGCACCCGTTCAACGTCTCACCCATCAAAGGAATGATCACACCCCATGTCCCATGACCCTGCATCCGTTTTCCGCCAGGCCCTGATCCGCACCTTTTTAGGCGCCGTCATGATCAGCTTTTCCGCGGTATTTGTGAAACTGGCCCATGTGAATCCCACGGTATCCGCGTTTTACCGGGTGTTTTTCGGGGGATGTTTTCTGCTGGTGATCCTGCTGGTCCGGGGCGAGCTGCGGTGGTACGGGGGACATTTCTTGAAACTGGCCCTGATCACGGGATTGTTCTTTGCCCTGGACCTGTACGCCTGGCACCGCAGCATCCAGTTTGTGGGACCGGGCCTGGCCACGATCCTGGGCAACTTTGAAGTGTTCATGGTGCCGGCGGTGGCGTTCGTGCTCTACAGGGAAAAGCCGTCGGTCCGGCTGCTCCTTTCCATCCCCCCGGCCTTGATCGGCCTGTTCATGATTGTGGGCACCCCCTGGGGACAGCTGCCCCCGGATTACCGCCTGGGTATCTATTACGGCCTTGCAACGGCCGTGTTCTATACCGGCTTTCTCATGGTGTTCCGGCGCATGCAGTCCGAGTCCGACAGTCCGCCCGCCGTCTACACCCTCATGGTGGTGTCCTTTGCCACGGCCCTGTTTCTGGGGCTGGAAATGGTGCGGAACGGGGAATCATTCGCCATTCCGGATGCGCAGACCCTGAGCGCTCTGGTGGGGCTGGGCCTGATGTGTCAGACCCTGGGCTGGTTTCTCATCGGCCATTCCCTGCCCAGAATTCCGGCTGCCGTGGCCGGGCTGGTGCTGCTGCTTCAGCCGTCCCTGTCCTTTGTCTGGGATGTGCTGTTCTTCAACCGGGAGACCTCTGCCATGGCCTGGACCGGGGTGGTGCTGGCCCTGTGCGCCATCTATATCGGCGCCACCAGCAGCGCCAAGTGACGCAATGGGTCCGGCCGGATCCCGGATCTGATGGAAAAAAAGTGGCAAACCGGGCTGTTGTTGGTATAGTAGGCCATGCAGAAATCGATTTTACTCACCATTTTATCGGCCATCTTCATTGTTTTTGTGGGCATGGGCATCATTGTGCCCATTTTACCCATATATGCGGAGGAACTGGGGGCCACCGGCTTTGCCCTGGGGATCATCATGGCTGCCTACGCGGTCAGCGGCGGCCTGCTTCAGCCGTTTGTGGGCACCCTTTCGGACCGGTACGGCAAAAAAGGGTTTCTGACTGCCGGGCTGATCATGTTCGCTGCGACCGGATATATCTACACGATGGCCGGGTCCGTGCTCCAGCTGGTGCTGATCCGCTTTTTTCACGGGGCCGGATCAGCCATGATCATTCCCATTGCCATGGCATACATCATTGAATCCGCTGACGGGCATGTGGGCAGATTCATCGGCTGGTTCAACATTGCCATATTCGCCGGCATCGGGGCCGGACCGGTACTGGGGGGCTTTTTTCTGGATTTTCTGGGAAAAAACGCGGGCTTTTATGCCATGTCGGGACTCAGCCTGATCTCAGCCATCCTGGTGATCGCCATTCTACCCGGACAGAAAGCGGATACGCCGACAAAAGCGCGGGACCGGCTGTTCACCGTGTTCCGGCAGATGATGCGCAGCCGGCGGGTCATGGGTATTCTGCTGGCCCGCATGGCCACCATGATCATCATGGTCCCCACGTTTGCGTTTCTGCCGCTGCTCATGACCCAGCAGATGGGGGCCAGCGGTTCCCAGATCGGCACGGTGATCGCCTGCCGCACGCTCATCAATGCCTTCTTCCAGGTGCCGTTCGGCAAACTGGCCGACACCCGGGACCAGAACCGGCTGCTGATGGCCGGCACCGTCTTGATCGGCGTCACCATGTGTTGTGTCCCGTTTGCCACAGGGTTTGTCTGCCTGCTGCTTTTGTTTGCGGTGATCGGTCTGGGGGAGGCCATTTCCTGGCCGGCCATGGGGGCCCTGGCCGCCGAAGAAGGAAAAAAATTCGGGCAGGGGTCCATGATGGGGGTGTTCAACATGGCCATGAACCTGGGCGTGTTCATCGGGGCCATGGGGGTGGGGGCGCTGGTGGATCTGTTGAGTATCGACTGGGCGTTTTACGCGGTGGGCATCTGTCTGATTGTCTGCGCCGTGGCCGCCGCCGCCCTGATCCGGCATGATCCGGTTTTGGTGAAAAAATAACCATCCTTTTTGCAAAATGACAGCAGCCC
>JAABTO010000165.1 GCA_011389835.1 Desulfotignum sp.
CCCGGGGCATCGCCGGCCGGCGCATGGCCCGGTTCATGGGCTGAATGATCCATATCGGCAGCATGGACAGGGCCTGGCAGCCCCCCATACAGTACCAGAAACAACGCCACAAACAATACCCGGGCCCACTTTGAGCCGGACCAACCCCCCATCCGCCGGCCGGATATGTCAGCCCGCCGGATCATCCCTATTTGACCTTGATCATCTCACCAGTGGAAAAATCGATATCAAACACGGCCCGGTATCGATGACTGGCAACAAACGAGTCCCGGGAACCGTGGGCCACCATGACCCTTGTCTTACCGCTGGTGTTGAAGGGCTTGTCCCATTGTTCCGCCGCTGCCACAGACCGGGTAAAGGAGATGGTGGTCACGCCGTCCTTTTCTTTGCCTTCCTGGTTCATCACGTGATTTTCACCCCCCAGCTTCTCATCCGCGGAGTGGCCCCGTTTTCTGTCGGCATAATGGTCTTCGATCCGGACTTTGCCGTTTTTGACCGCACCGATAATGATATCCGCGCCGCCCATGGCATCTTCCGGATCGATGCCGACAGACACCCATCCCTCGGTTTCAGCGGACAGTTCCATATGGATCTGATCTTCTTCCAGAGTCCAGGCGACCGTGACCTCTCCTGCCGTCACCCGGTGAGCATGGTCCGAGGCACAGATTGCCCCTGGCAAAAGTATGGCCCCCCAAAATACCATCAGTGTCACGAGTCCGGTTTTGCGTATCATTGTCAACTCCTTGTTTTGTATTGATTGATTATTTTTTACAAATTCATGGTTGTTCCGCTGTCAACGGTATTGCCCGCACAAAAGCCGGGGATCCATGAACCTGATACCTTTATCCGAACATCAGTTCCCCACCGGAATATCCCAGTCCCACAGAAACCAGTGCCATCAACAGATAAAAACCGGTGCGTCTATCCAGTCCGCGGTTTTCCGGATCATCCTTGAAGGCGGTGATGAGCAGCAGAACGGTCAGCACCGCTGCCAGAATCATCTTCAGAACAATTAAAAATTCCCAGTTTCCACCATACCGGTGCTGCCAGTCCAGGTAGCCGGTGAGTATGGTGGGCCCCACACCGATCAGGGCCAGGATCACGCAATGATACCCGGTTATGGCCAGTTTCTTCAACCGAGGCAGAAAAGAAGCCAGCCGGAATATCACCGCACCGATGACCATACCCATGGGAATATGTGTAAACGCAGGATGAACCGGATGGGTAAAACCGATTTTACCCAGAAATTCAAAAACAATCTCAGTCATGGAATCACCTTTTCACTTTTGTTCTCGTTCAATAAACGTAACCAGGTTCTTGATCATTGCAATAGCGATATATTTTCTTTACAATATTTCCATAGATATCACAACCGATTACTGATATTCGGGTAATTCCAAAAAACATCCGTTGCCGGGCTCCGGTGCGGTGATCCCGGGCATAACACAAAAAGAGAGGAAATTAATTATGGATATTAAAATCACCTATTGTTCGGTTTGAAACTATCAGCCCCGGGCTGCCGGTCTGGCAGCCGACATAGAAAACGAACTGAACATCACCCCGGAACTGGTACCGGGAAGCAGCGGCATATATGACATCACTGCCGGCAACAGAGTCGTTTTTTCCAAACACCGGGCCAAACGCTTTCCCGAAAACAAGGAAATTATCGAACAGATCCGGCAGCTTTTGGCATAAGAACATAAAAAACCGGGAGGCCATAACTGAAAAAGGCTGCCCCCGAAGAGACAGCCTTTTTCAGAAAAGGAAAAAAAGATGAAAAAACTAATTGGCGATTAGTTGGAATTTTATTACTGCAACTCATGTGCCATACGCCTCCCGTTTTTTAAAAAAACCGACTGAATCGATGATCATGCCTGTTTGCAGCCATTTTCAGCAGATCCAAATAATTGGGTCCCCGGGAAACCCCATGCATCCCGCAACAATTTCTTCAAAAGGGTTCAACATTTTGAACTTTTCGAAATGTCCCGGAAGTTTTTCCAGGGGTATCAAAATCACAACTCTCTGAAATAAAAAGAAAAAAGCCTTGTGAAACACCCATTCAAAAAAATAAACCCCTGGCGGACATCCTCTGAGAACAGTCATGCGCAGCTACTTTTTTGCTGTTTTTTGTTTAGGGGCCGGCTTGCTTTCGGTTTTGCCGGTGCCGGTTTCTTCACCGGATTTTTCCGAAGATTTTTTCGGTTTGGCAGGTGTCTGTTTTTTGGGGTTCACCCCCCGCAGGATGGGCATCACCGTCTCCCTGTTTTCGGCCAGAAGCAGGGAGATTCGTTCCATCTGTTCTTCTGACAACTTCACATCCGAACCTTCAAGGAATTCAAACAAATTGTCGGCAATATCAAGCATCTTGTCATAGGCGTCGGCTTCCTTTTTTGTCGCAAATGTCATTTTTTCCTCTCCGTTCCTGACAACAATGTATTTGACAATGACTGCCATACCTTCTCCTTTTATCGAAAAAACACATCCTTGATTATCAGGCAATAAAACCAGGGCCTGGAAATGATCTCTCCAGGCCCTGGTCGCCGCTGAATCCGAAAGACTGTCGGTCGGCCTATACTTCAGGTCTTGGATAGAGACCGCTTCGTTCGACAATTTCCGGCACTTTTTCTTCCCATTCAATGGCCATGATATGAAACCCTGCGACGCCGGGCACTTCCTTGAGTTCCTGGATATGCTCCACGCAGATAGTGATGCCTTCTTCCGCCTGTTTCTTTTTTTCCACGCCCGACAGCCGGTCAATGATTTCATCGGGCACATCCATGCCCGGCACCTTGTTTTTCATATATTTGGCCATACCCACCGACTTCATGGGGGTCATACCGGCCATGATAAAGGTCTTTTCCGTCAGGCCCCGGTCCACAGCCCGCCGCATCCACTCCTTGAACTTGTCCATATTATAGATGCACTGAGTCTGGATAAATTCCGCACCACAGGCGATTTTCTTGGCCAGCCTGGGCACCCGGATCTCAAACGGATCGGCAAACGGATTGGCCGCGGCCCCCACAAACATCCGGGGCGGCCGCTTAATATCGTCTCCGCCCAGAAACTTGCCTTCATCCCGCATATACCGGACGGTCTGCACCAGCTGCATGGAATCCAGGTCATGCACATTCTGACCCTGGGCGCAGTCACCAAAACTCTGGTGATCTCCGGACAGGCACAGCATGTTGGGAATATCAAAAGACGCAGCCCCCAGAATATCACTTTGCAGGGCCACCCGGTTCCGGTCTCTTGTCACCATCTGCAGGACCGGTTCGATGCCCAGCAGCTTCAGGTGGACACAGGCGGCCAGAGAAGACATGCGGGTCATGGCTGTCTGGTTGTCCGTGACATTCACCGCATCCACATGATCCTTGATCAGCAGCCCTTTTTTCTTGATACCCTCAGGATCACTGCCTCTGGGCGGGCCGCACTCGGATGTCACTCCCAGATGTCCTGCCTTTAACACGCGCTCCAGTCTGCTGTCGCTCACATATTCGCTCATATCTTCACATCCTCCCTGGTTACGGTTCTGGGGCCCCCGGCCCGGTCAGTGGACCAGTCTTTTACCGGAGCGACTTTTTCGTAATCCTCCATTTTACCCAGGGCTTTCAACCGGTCGATGATCAGCTGCCAGGCACAGTCCGTGTCTTTGGAAATTTCACACTTGCCGTTGGTGGCCCCGCCGCAGGGGCCGTTGAGCACCCGTTTGGCACACCGGGACACCGGACAGATACCGCCGGTGCGGGCCAGCACACACGCCCCGCAGGCCTGACATCTTTCCGTCCACAGCCCCCGGTCCTCGTTGGCACCCAGGCAAACCGTATTGACCCCGGGCAGCACCGGTGTGGTCATGTATTTTTCCGCAGCAAACTGGACCCCCACGCCGCAGGCCAGGGAGATGACGGCATCATACTGGTCGATCACATCTCTTATTTCCTCCAGATATTCATGGTCACACTGACGCTCCAGAGTTTGTTCATCAATGGTTTTTTCCCGGTCCTGGGCCATGAAATTCATCCGGAGCACCGATGCCAGGACCTCCACTTCCTTTTTCCCCCCGGCCTCACAGACCGTCACGCACTCGTTACATCCCAGCACCAGGATGCGGTCATAGGCTTCGACTTCCTGGATAATTTCTTCAATGGGTTTTTTCTCTGCTATTATCATGATCACCTCATGCTTAGGCGGTTAAAATCGTTCTCGTTCAGGCAGCATCAGCCTTTTTTGCCATGCGTTGTCTAGCCAGTCTGACGGGACTGGGCCCCATTTTCTTGACCAGATTGACCATTTCCGTGGAATACTGGGCAAACAGGGGCCCTTCTCCGGAAGACAGATTGTACATCTTCACCCGGTCTCCGCCAATTCCGATCTTGTCCAGGACTTTGGCGGCCTGCTCCACCCGTTTTCTCGCTCTGAAATTGCCTTCGTTGAAATGGCAGTCTCCTTCCATACACCCGACCACATACACCCCGTCCGCCCCTTTTTCAAAGGCGCGCAAAATGTGAATGATATCGACTTTTCCACTGCATGGAACACGGATAATTCTAAAATTTGTGGGAATTTTCAGCCTCATGGAACCTGCCAGGTCCGCAGCGGAATACCCTCAGTAATTACAGCAGAACGCCAGAATGACCGGTTCAAATTCTTTTGTCATATCATACCTCCTCCAGCAGGGATTCCACCTTGCTGAGCAATGAGTCATCTTCATACCAGTTGAGCTTGATGGCTTTGGCCGGACATTCCGATGCGCACACCCCGCATCCCTGGCACAAGGCCGGATCGATATAGGAAACACCCATCTCATTGATCACCGGCACATGATAAGGACAGGACCTGACACAGACCAGACAGGAAGCACATCGATCCTGATCCACTTCCGCGGTCACCGCAGACAGAGTCAAAAATTCCTGAGACAGGTAGGTGGTGGCCCGGGATACCGCGGCCATGGCCTGGGCCACGGTTTCGGTGATCAGCTTGGGACCGTGGGCCGTGCCGCAGATGAACACGCCTTCCGTGCCGGCATCCACCGGTCTGAGTTTGACATGGGCTTCCATGAAAAAACCTTCCGGATTGCGCTGGGCCTTCATGATATGGGACAACTCTTTGGTGTCCGCAGCAACGACCCCGGCGGACAGAGCCACCAGGTCCGCATCCGCCTCGATGTACTGTCCCAGCACATGATCCATGAAAGTGACGGTAAGGCCCCCGTCTGCCGATTTTTCCACCTTTGGCGGATCATCTTTGCTGAACCGGGAAAAAATTACCCCCAGGTTCCTTGCCTTGGTGTAATATTCCTCCAGCATGGCATAGGTTCTCATATCGCGGTACAAAACAAACACATCCGTATCCGGATTTTGTTCCTTGATGGCAATGGCGTTTTTCACCGCATTCTGGCAGCAGATCCGTGAGCAATTGGGATTGGTGTCGTTTCTTGATCCCACGCACTGAATCATGATCACCCGGTCCGGATGCCCCAGATGGTTCTGCTCCAGCATATCCGCCAGCTCCAGCTGGGTCACCACGGCATCGCTGTCGTTGTAAAGGTATTCCGTGGGCTGATATTCGGTGGCACCGGTGGCGATGATCATCACCCCATGGTCGATCTTTTTCTGTTTCATGGACGGTCCCACCAGCACCTCGGTCTTGAAATTACCTTTGTATCCCCCGAACTCCACCACCAGGGCCTGCTTGAGCACCTCGATCTGTTCATGGGTTTCCACCGATTCCTTCAGCTCTCTGACAAAGGCCTGGATGTCATCGCCTTCGATGGTATGGTGCAGCCGCCGTCCCAGCCCCCCCAGAGTCTCTTCCTTTTCCAGCAGCGTCACATGGAACCCCTGGTCTGCCAGTCCTTTGGCTGCGGTCATCCCGGCGATACCACCGCCCACGACCAGGGCCTTGTCAATAATGGTGATTTTTTTGTCATGCAGCGGCCCCAGGGTACTGACCCGGGCCACAGCCATACGGATCAGGTCTTTGGCCTTGGCCGTGGCTTTTTCCGGTTCTTGAAAATGCATCCAGGAATCCTGGTTCCGGATATTGGCCATTTCAAACAGGTATTTGTTCAGGCCGGCCTCCTCCAGCGTATCCATAAAGATCCCCTCATGGGTCTTGGGAGTACACGAGGCCACCACCACCCGGTTGAGCTGGTGTTCATCGATGAGTTCCTTGATGGACACCTGGGTGTCCTGGGAACAGGTGAACAGGTTTTCTCCGGTGTACACCACATTGGGCAGATTTGCCGCATAGGCGGACACATCATCCACATCGATCACCCCGGCAATGTTGATGCCGCATTTGCACACAAACACCCCCACCCGGGGATCTTCACCCAGCACATCCCGTTCAGCCGGCAATGACACGGTTTTGGTCAGGGAATGCCGGGCCGGTGCCAGGTTCCGGCCGGCGGCACAGGCCGCGCCCGAAGCTTCGGTCACCGAAGAAGGAATATCCTTGGGGCCCTGAAACGTCCCGGACACATATACGCCGGGCCGGCTGGTCGCCAGTGGATTAAAGGTGGCGGTTTTTACAAAGTTGTACGGATTGAGTGCCACGCCGATGCGATTTGCCAGTTCCGCACTTTCTTTGGGAATGGTCAGGCCTACGGACAGGATCACCATGTCAAACACTTCTTCGTGAAGCTTGCCCTGTTCATCCGCGTATTTCAAAATCAGACTGTCGGTTCCCGGCTCTTCGATCACCGAATGGATCCGGGATCTCACAAACCTTACCCCGTCCTGTTCCGCCGCTCTGAGATAATATTTTTCATAATCCTTGCCGAATGTACGCATGTCCATATTGAATATGGCGGCATCCAGCTCTTTTTCCGAATGCTCTTTGGCGATCATGGCATCCTTGATGGCATACATGCAGCACACCGAAGAACAGTACCCGTTTCCGCACCGGTTGGTATCTCTGGAGCCGATGCACTGGAGCCAGGCGATCTTTTCCGGCTCCTTTCCGTCGGAAGGCCGCACCAGATGACCCATGGTGGGGCCGCCGGCGGACAGAATCCGTTCAAATTCCAGAGAGGTCATCACATTTTGAGACCGCCGGTACATATAGGTGTCATCCAGGTCGGTGGGGTCATAGGTGTCCGCCCCGGTGGTCATGATCACCGAGCCCACCTGGACATCCCTGATTTTGGCTGTCTGGTCATGTTCCACCGCTTCGGCCAGGCAGACCTCCACGCACTGATAGCATTCGGAACAGATACCGCAGGACAGGCAACGGGCCGCTTCCTGGTCGATGAGTTCTTTGGCCAGGGCCTGGGTGACCTCCTTGAAATTGCCCTCCCGCTGGTCCACCGGCAGTTTTTCCGCCTGGACCCTGGGGATATTGGGCACATCCGTGATCTCCGGTTTGTCATAGTCCCATGATTTTTCCCTGCCTTCGACAAGGTCCAGACCATTGATGAACCGGTGGATGCTTTCCGCCGCTGTTTTACCCGAGGCCACTGCATCCACCACGGATTTGGGGCCGTAAAACGCGTCTCCGCCGGCAAACACCCAGTCAAGGGGCGTCTGCAATGTGACCGGGTCCGCCTCATACCCGCCGGGCGGGGTCAGTGCAATGCCCTGATCTTTGGCAAATTCAGTTTCCCCTGCCTGGCCGATGGCCACAATCACATGGTCCACTTCATAAGAGGTGAGCTGGCAGTCATCATACTGCGGATTGAAGCGTCCGTTTTCGTCAAACACCGAGGTGCATTCCTGAAAAGCGACGTCTGTCA
>JAABTO010000026.1 GCA_011389835.1 Desulfotignum sp.
TTGCCCGGCAGGGTGGAATCCATGAGGGTGCCTTTTTTGCGCGCCAGCTCCCTGGCCCGTTTGGCCGCATCCCGGGCCCTGGCCGCATCCACCGCCTTGGAGATGATCTGTCTGGCCACGGTGGGATTTTCTTCCAGAAACTGGGCCAGTTTTTCATTGAGCAGGGATTCCACAATCCCCTTGACTTCATTGTTGCCCAGCTTGGTCTTGGTCTGGCCTTCGAACTGGGGTTCCATGATCTTCACGGAAATAATCACGGCCAGGCCTTCCCTCATGTCATCGCCGGACAGCTTGATGTTCTGCATGTTCTTGGGCAGGTTTTTGGACCCGGTGATATAGGCGTTCATCGTCCGGGTCAGGGCCGCCTTGAACCCGGACACATGGAACCCGCCCTCGATGGTTCGGATATTGTTGGCATAAGAGTACAGTTTTTCCTTGAACGTGTCATTGTACTGAATGGCCACCTCCACCTGCACATCTTTCTTGTCCCCTTCGATGTGGATGGGATCATGCAGCGCTGTGCAGGCCCGGTTCAGATATTCCACAAACGACACGATCCCGCCTTCATAGAAAAAATTGTCCTTTTCCGCGGACCGTTCGTCTTCGATGATAATTCTGACTCCCTTGTTCAGAAAGGCCAGTTCCCGCATGCGGCGGGACAGTGTTTCATAATCGAACTCGTTTTCGTTCATCACCGTGAAATCCGGCGTGAATCTTATTTTGGTCCCTTTTTTAACGGTATCACCCTGGATGGCCAGTTCCGTGGTCTTGTGACCCCGGGAATAGATCTGGTGATAGATCTTTCCTTTTTTGTAGACTTCCATTTCCAGACGGCTGGACAGGGCGTTGACCACGGAAATGCCGACCCCGTGAAGACCGCCGGATACCTTGTAGGAATCCTTGTCAAACTTGCCGCCGGCATGCAGTTTGGTCATGACCACTTCACAGGCCGGCACATGTTCGGTGTCATGCATCTCGATGGGAATGCCCCGGCCGTTGTCTTCCACGCTCACACTGTTATCCGGGTGAATGGTCACGTAAATGGTGTCGCAATGACCGGCCATGGCCTCGTCGATGCTGTTGTCCACCACCTCATACACCAGGTGATGCAGTCCTTCCATGTCCACGTTTCCGATATACATGGACGGCCGTTTTCTGACCGCTTCCAGACCTTCCAGAATTTTAATGCTGCCTGCGTTGTATTCTTTTATCACGTTGTTTTCTTTCATGAGATATGCATTGCCATGATGGCACAGATAAGGTTGTCATCATCCATGGCTTTGATGATGCAGGGCGTCCTGGCTTCCTTGATATGGAGCAGCACGGTTGACTGATCGAACAGATTCAGGGCGTCCATGAAATATCTGGGATTGAAGGCGCTTTTTATGTCTTCGCCGGAATATCCGATCATCATGCGTTCCTTGGATTCACCGATTTCCGGGTTGATGATGGTGACCGTGAGTTCATTGTCCTTGAAGTGCAGTATCACGGTTTTGTAATCATCGGAAGTGAGAATGGACACCCGTTTCATGAGGGTGTAGAACATGGAACGGTCCACTTCCATGCCGGTCATGGTGTCGGTCTGAATAATGGGGTGATAGTTGGGATATTCGCCGCTGAGCAGTTTGATCATGATCGATTCATCCGCCCGCTGGAAAACAAAATGGTTGGCCTTGATACCGACCCGGATGGGCTCTGAGGTGTTGTCGATGAATTTGTGCAGTTCAGACAGCCCTTTTTTGGGAATGATGACCGGTTCGTCCGGCAGCACCAGGTCGCCTGTGTATCTGGCATCAAAACAGTTCAACCGCCTGGAGTCCGTCGACACCATTCTCATATAGGGAGTCTCGTTCTTTTCCACTTTTTCAATGAGCGCGCCCAGGACGTACGTCCGTTTTTCATCCCCGGAATAGGTGATCACAGAAGCGGATTCCAGCATATTTCTCAAATCCCTGGCATCGATCTCGATGAAATCCACATTTTCGATCACCGGTGTTTCCGGAAAATTTTCATAATCCGAAGACACGATATGAAACAGGCTGTCCCCTTTACCGATTTCCACCCACCGGTTTTCCACTTCATTGACCGGAATGGTGTTGTCCGGATATTCCCGGACAATTTCAAAGAATTTCTTTGAATTGATGGAAATAATGCCCTCTTTTTCAACGGCTGCATCATAGGTACCCAGAAATACGGTTTCCAGATCATTGGCCGTCAGAATAATTTTGTCTTCCATGGCTTTGATCAGTACATCCGATGTGATGGACAGATTGGTTTTTCTGCCGGTGATGCCCTGAATTTTGGAAAGAACTTCCAGAACTTCTTTTTTGTTAAATGAAAATCTCATTCAGGTTCCTTTTATGCTTTGTCAATTAAAGGATTTTTCTTGAAATATGTATATCAAAACCGGTCTTTTATCAATTGCTAAATCCGTCACCGGTTTATTTATGAATATTTTAAAAAAAATAATAATAACAATAAGGGGTGTTCATATGTTCAAAACGGTATAATTTATTGAAATAAAATACAATTTTTTCCAAAGTCATGTCGAAAAAATGTTGGAAACCAGTCTAATTGTATCCGGTTATGAACACCAAGTCTGTCAGGTGTTCATAACCCCATGGGTTTTGAACCGGTTTTCGACACAGTTTTAATCATTGTAGATCCAGGAGCGCATCTGATCGAACCCCTTGTTTTTCCAGTCATCTTCGATGCGCTGTGCCAGAAAAGTGAAAAACAGGGTGTCGATAACCTGTGTGATCCTGAAAACCAGCAGGGCTTTTTCAATGATCCTGCCTTCGATTTCGTCCGCAGACCCGTCTCCGGCGGCAGCCGGGGTTTTCATTCCGGTGATGTTGAAGCTGTCTCCCTTGATGGTGAACTGATACGCTTCTTCCGGACCCAGTTTGCATATCAGGTTCATTTCCGTGACCTTGGCCCCTTTTTTCAGGGCGGTGGTGCCTTCTTCCAGCCCGGCCTGGTCCCCTTTGATGGTGATCTTTTCCCTGGCGTTGTCCCCCAGCGTGTTTTCCAGTATCAGGGAATTGCCGATCTCAAGAGACACCGGATCTTTGGTTTTGACGGACTGTGAGATGTCCTGACCGGTTTCGATCATGAACCACAGCCAGGTGAGAAATTCATTGCCTAAAAAACCGTATTTGTTGTAAGCGGTAGCGATATCCAGCATGGGGTCACCTCGAAAAATGGCATGGGGTCAGGGTCAGTATCCGGTCTTTGTCTGCAGACGAAAAAGCGGATCTGGTTTCGACCAGGGTATAGGGAAACAACCGGACAGGTTTCAGGTTGAAAGATTTGAAAAAAATGGTTTCAAAAAATTCGTTGGCCGCCTTCTGGGTGGTGAACAGAAACAGATTTCCCGCGTCATAATCCCACAGCACATCATATACATTGGGGATGGCGGGCATTTTGTGCATCAGCACATCCATGACGGTTTCCTTGATTTCCGATTTTTCGTTTTTGGAAACAAAATCCCGGCCGGAAGCGTGTTTTTTTTTCTCGATTTCAATAGCCATCTGTTTGTGTACCAGTTTGGCCGGGATCGATTTTTTATCAATGCGCAGCGAAAACAGAAAATAGGTGCCGAACACAAAAGAAAACTGTTCGAAATCCGGCAGATACGGGCTTTCAAAAGGGGTCCATCCTGCGGAGATCTCTTCGTATTCATTTTCCAGTGTCGGGATGGCGTGTTGAATCAGTCCGTCGCGAACCTGTTCCATGGGTTCGGTGTCAAAGACATCTAAAATATGATACCGGCTCATGGATTGGGTGGCGGATAAAAATCCCATAAATTCTCCTTGGTTAATTTATATATAACCCGCTTTTTTTATTATAAATAAAATAAAAAAACAATTTTCTGACAATATCACATTTTCTTGAAAAAGGACAGGCCATAGATGGTACGGCATTTACAAATTTAATTATTTATTGTAAGACTAACGGGTTATATCGGAATTTTTATTTGTTCGCATCAAACCACAAGAGGTGAAAAACATGAAAAAAAGAACGCAGACCATTGACGGAAATACCGCGGCAACCCATGTGGCCTACGCCATGAGTGAAGTGGCTGCCATATACCCCATTACCCCATCCAGCCCTTTGGGGGAGATTGCTGACGGCTGGGCATCCAAGGGACGGAAAAACATTTTCGGCCAGGTACTGGATGTCAAACAGATGCAGTCTGAAGCAGGGGCTGCCGGTGCCGTCCATGGATCTCTGGCCGCCGGTGCCCTGACTACCACGTTCACCGCCTCCCAGGGACTGCTGCTCAAAATACCCAATATGTACAAAATTTCGGGCGAACTGCTGCCCTCGGTGTTCCATGTCACGGCACGGGCCATTTCCGCCCACGCCCTGTCCATTTTCGGGGACCACCAGGATGTGATGGCTGCCCGGCAGACCGGGTTTGCCATGCTGGCTTCCGCATCGGTTCAGGAAGCCCAGGATATGGCCCTGGTGGCCCATCTGGCCACGGTGGAAGCCCGGGTGCCGTTCATGCATTTTTATGACGGGTTCCGCACCTCCCATGAAATTCAGAAAATCGAAATGATCGAATACGAAGACATGGCATCGCTGTTCAATTTCGAGGCATACAAGGCGTTCAAGGCCCGGGCCGTGAACCCGGAACATCCGGACACAAGGGGAACCGCTCAGAACCCGGATATCTATTTTCAGGGCAGGGAAGCGGTCAACAGATATTATCTCAAGGTGCCGGCCATCGTCAAAGCCTGCATGAAAAAGGTGGGAGACCTGACCGGCCGCCGGTACAATGCCTTTGATTATGTGGGGGATCCCCAGGCGGATCATATCGTCGTGGCCATGGGATCGTCGTGTGAGGCCATCGAAGAATCCATCGAGTGTCTCAATTCGCAGGGATACCGGCTGGGTCTGGTCAAGGTCCGTCTGTACCGGCCATTTGACACCCAGGCGTTTCTGCAGACCATCCCGTCCACGGTGGAGGCGGTGACCGTGCTGGACAGAACCAAGGAACCCGGCGCCATCGGCGAACCCCTGTATACGGATGTGTGCACCGCGTTCATGGAATACGGGGAAGGTCCCAAAATCATCGGGGGACGTTACGGGCTGTCTTCCAAGGAGTTCAATCCGTCCATGATCAAGGCGGTGTGTGACAACATGAACGCTATCTCCCCGAAAAACCATTTCACCGTGGGCATCGACGATGACGTCACCCACACCTCACTGGAGGTGAAAAAAGGGTTTGACCCGGCCCCGGAAGGCACCATCTCAGCCAAATTCTGGGGATTGGGATCCGACGGAACCGTGGGGGCCAACCAGTCCGCCATCAAGATCATCGGCGATAACACCGACAAATATGCCCAGGGGTATTTTGCCTATGACTCCAAGAAATCCGGGGGTCTGACCGTATCTCACCTGCGGTTCGGCGATGTGAAGATCAAATCCACCTACCTGATCGAAAATCCGGATTTCGTGGCCTGCCACAAGGCCAATTATGTGGAGATCTATGACGTGCTCAAGGGCATCAAAGAGGGCGGCACGTTTCTGCTCAACTCCCAGTGGTCTGTCAAAGATATGGAAAAAGAGATACCCGGGGATGTGCGAAAAACCATCTACGACAAAAAAATCAATTTCTACAATATCGATGCTGTGGCCATTGCCGAAAAGATCGGCCTGGGCAACCGCATCAACATGATCATGCAGACCTGTTTTTTCAAGCTGTCCAATGTGCTGCCTGTGGATCAGGCCATCCAGCTTCTCAAGGACGATATCAAAGTGATGTTCGGCAAAAAAGGGGATGCCGTGGTGAACATGAATATCCAGGCCGTGGACCAGACCCTGGACAATCTGAAAAAGGTAAAGGTTCCCAAATCCTGGAAAGATGCGGTCAGAGAGGAAACACCGGCTGAGCCGGCCACCCCGTTTGTGGAAAACGTGATGCGAAAGATCAATGCCCAGGGCGGGGACGACCTGCCGGTATCCGCGTTTTCCGTGGACGGCGTATTTGAGCAGGGCACCGCCAAATATGAAAAACGGGGGGTGGCTATCAACGTGCCGGAATGGATACCGGAAAACTGTATTCAATGCAACCAGTGTGCGTTTGTCTGTCCCCATGCCGCTATCATTCCCATTGTGGCGAAACCCGAGGAACTGACCGGCGCCCCAAAATCCTTTGTCACCATCGACGGCAAAGGCAAGGGCATGGAGGAGTTTCAGTTCAGAATCCAGGTCAATCCCCTGGACTGCCAGGGGTGCGGCAACTGCGCCGATATCTGCCCATCCAAAACCAAGGCCCTGGTGATGAAACCGTTGTCCACCCAGGTGGATGAACAAAAGGTCAACCACCGGTTTTCCACGGGGATTTCGTTCAAGACCGATATCCTCAAAAGAGAAACCGTCAAGGGCAGCCAGCTGTATCAACCGTTGCTGGAGTTCTCGGGTGCGTGTGCCGGATGCGGGGAAACCCCGTATGTCAAAGTGATCACCCAGCTGTTCGGCGAGAGAATGACCATTGCCAATGCCACGGGATGTTCCTCCATCTGGGGGGGATCGGCCCCGTCCACTCCTTACTGCACCAATGCGGACGGTCATGGTCCGGCCTGGGCCAGTTCGTTGTTCGAAGATGCGGCGGAATACGGGTACGGCATGATGCTGGCCACCCAGAGCCGCCGCAACACATTGGCTTCAAAAATGAAACAGGCCCTGGAAACCGATCCGGCCCCGGAGGTGAAAGAAGCCCTGGAAGGCTGGCTGGCCGGCAAAGACGACGTCCAGGAGTCCAGCAAGTATGGGTTTGCGCTCAAGACCCTGCTCAAGGATGTGACCGACGGCATTTTAAAAGAGATCTATGATGAAAAAGATGTGTTCACCAAAAAATCCCACTGGGTGTTCGGCGGGGACGGCTGGGCCTATGACATCGGATTCGGCGGTCTGGACCATGTGCTGGCATCCGGGGAAGACATCAATATTCTGGTGATGGACACGGAAGTGTATTCCAACAC
>JAABTO010000027.1 GCA_011389835.1 Desulfotignum sp.
GGTACAATCCGGAGCTGATCAAAGAAGGCAAGAATCCCTTTATTCTGGATTCAAAAGAACCGGACGGCAGCCTCCAGGAATTTTTGAGCGGGGAAGTGCGGTTTGCGGCCCTGGAAAAAAGCTTTCCAGAAGAATCCCAGCGGCTGCGCAAAAAGATCGAACAAGAGGTTATGGACCGGTACCACATGCTGAAAATGATGGCGGACGTAGGAAAATCAGAGGATAAATAACCTGATATAAACCGGCCGGAGCCTGTTCTGGTTCCGGCCGGCAATGCTGCAGACAAGGCCAGGGTGTTGAAAAAAGCCATAAAAAACCGGGGTGATCAAAATAAACGGTTTACTATTTTCGGCACTTTGGTTATGTTCTGCAAAACAAAAAAACAGGCAGGGAGAACTTAACAAAAAAACAGGATATGGATTTTGAAACAAACAGATGATGCTGAGCAGATGACAGGTTGTGACACGCGAAATTGGCTGATGGTGGTTCAGGTGCTTGTTATCTGGGGGATGATATCGGTTTTTTTCAGTACAAATGCATTTTCCCGGACACCGAAATTACAAAATTATATCATTGATCCCAATGAAATAAACCAGATAACGCCGGTGGAAAAAAAAGTGATATCCGGGGTTTTCAAAGCCGGGGATACCGCATCTGCCGTTCTCGGGCCGTATCTGCCCTTGAAAACCATTTACCGCCTTGAAAAACAGAGCAAAGACATATTTCCATTTACCCGGTTCAAAGCCGGCCGGCCGTTTCAAATCTCACTTTATCAGGGTGAATTTTCAGATTTTGAATACGAGATCGATGACCGGTACCGGCTGGCGATCCGAAAAACCGGGGATCGATTCGAAGTGAAGAAAACATCGATCCGTTTCGAAATCAAGGAAGAGATCATACGAGTGGAAATCGAATCCGATATCGGCACCGCTTTGAAAAAAGCGGGTCACTGTCCATCACTGGCCTGGGAACTATCTGAAATATTTGCCTGGGATATAAATTTTGCAAAAGACATTCAATCGGGAGACCGGTTTGAGGTGCTGGTGGAAAAGCGATTCAGACAGGGAGAAAGCAAGGGGTATGGCGATCTCCTGGCAGCCGTATGCATCAATAACGGCAAATCGTATAAGGCATTTCGATATTCGGCAACAAATGGCGGTGCCGGATATTACGATGAAAATGGCAAAGCTCTTCAAAAGGCATTTCTGAAATCACCGGTGAATTATTCCAAGATCAGCTCCTATTTTACCAACAGCCGGCTTCACCCGATCCTGAAAGTGACCCGCCCCCATCCGGGGATCGATTATGCAGCCCCGAAAAACACACCCGTCAAAACCGTCGCCGACGGGGTCATTCTTGACATGGCCTACAACAAAACCATGGGCCGGTATATGACCATCCAGCACGCCAACGGGTATGAAACCAGTTACTATCATTTGAACGGATTTGCCAAAGGCCTTAGAAAAAACAGTTCCGTTTCCCAGGGGGATGTGATCGGATATGTGGGAAAAACCGGCCTGGCCACTGGCTATCATCTGGATTTCAGAATGGCCAAAAACGGCCGGTACATCAATCCCATGGACACGCCGGTGCCCCGTGTGGAACCGGTCCCTGCCGAGGAGATGAACCGGTTCGAGAGCCGGGTGGCCGAGTATGTCGAAAAGTTGACGTCCGGCCAGGCAGTGGCAATGTCTACACCATAAAAGGGGAACGCATGGGAAATCCGCTTCGGGAGCGTATGGCCAAGGGATTGCAGCCCGGGGACACCTTCTGCTTTTCCAGGCGGTTTTCACAAAACGAAACCGAGGCGTTCGGAGATCTGACCAGAGATTACAATCCAGTGCATTACGATTCCCGCTGGACCCGTTCCAAAGGATTTGATGATCTGATCTGCCACGGGCTTCTGGTGGGAGGCATGATCTGCGAATTCGGGGGCCAGGTGGGATGGCTCGCTACGGGAATGAGTTTCAGGTTTCTGCATCCGGTGTATTTCAAAGATACCATCGAGTGCAAAATCACGTTGACCCGGTTGGAACCCAACGGACGGGCCGAAGCCAAAGCGGAATTCACCAATCAGGACGGGCGCCGGGTGGCACTGGCCGCCATGACCGGCCGGTTGCCGATGGATGACGGCAAAGGCCTGTTAAGCCAGATGATTCAGGAAAGTGACCCGTCCAACAAACTGGCGGATCAGTCAGAATATCGAATCAATCAGGATGCACCGGTTTCATGGGAATCCTGACCCGTTTTATCTAAACTCTTTGTAATTGATGCCATATTTGGTTGCTTTGTAGGAGAATTTCCTTACCGTGATCTGGATCAACCTGGCCGCCTGTTTGATGTTCCCCTGCGTGTTTTTCAAAGCATCCATGAGAATTTCTTTTTCCAGACTGGCCACGGCCGCTTCAAGTGACAACGGCAGGGTTTTGGACTGGGTTCCGGTCTGAAGCGTGGCCGGCAGATGATAGGAGTGGATGGCCCCTTCATTGCACAGGATCACGGCCCGCTCGATGCAGTTTTCCAGTTCCCGGACATTGCCGGGCCAGTGATATTCCATCATCATGTCAATGGCCGGGGTGGTGATGCGTTTGATCTCTTTGCCATGGGTTTTCCGGTATTTTTCCAGAAAATGGTCGGCCAGCAGGATGATATCGGTTTTTCGCATGCGCAGGCTGGGAATGTAGATGGGAAACACATTGAGCCGAAAATACAGATCATCTCTGAATCGCCCCTGTTGGACCATGTCTTCGAGATTGGCGTTGGTGGCCGCCACAATGCGGACATCGGTCTGAATGGGCTTGTATCCGCCCACCCGCTCGAACTCCTTTTCCTGCAGGACCCGCAGCAGCTTGACCTGGGCACCCGGTGCCATGGTGCCGATTTCATCCAGGAAAATCGTACCCTGGTCCGCCAGTTCGAATTTGCCCTTTTTCAGGTGGGACGCGCCTGTGAATGCGCCTTTTTCATGGCCGAACAGTTCGCTTTCGATGAGGTTCTCGGGAATGGCGGCGCAGTTGATTTTGATAAACGGTTTGTGGTGCCGCTCTGAATTGTAGTGAATGGCATTGGCCACCAGCTCTTTTCCGGTGCCGCTTTCCCCGCGGATCAACACCGTGGCCGAAGAAGAGGAAACCTGGGCGATCATCTGGAGCACTTCCCGCATTTTGTTGGAATTGCCGATGATGTTGGAAAAGCTGTACCGGTTTTCCAGTTCGGATTTAAGGCGCAGATTTTCCGTTTTCAGGGTTTCTTTTTCCTGTCGGATCATTTCAATGTTGATG
This sequence comes from Desulfotignum sp., assembly GCA_011389835.1. Taxonomy (GTDB): domain Bacteria; phylum Desulfobacterota; class Desulfobacteria; order Desulfobacterales; family Desulfobacteraceae; genus Desulfotignum. The sequence goes on from JAABTO010000027.1 coordinate 3,282, forward strand.
ACGTGGTGGGCCAGCATGGCCGCCACCACGGACAGGATTTTTTCTCCCTGCTGCAGCGATTGTTTTCCCTCAAAGGGCCGGTCCGCACTGATGGCCCCGACCACCTGACTGTCTTTTTTTATGGGCACACAGATAAAGGAATAATCCTGGCCCTGTGTCATCTTCCGTGAATGGGTCTTGTCCAGAAACAACGGTTCCTTGCTGATGCGGGGAACCACAGCGGGTTTGCCGGTCTCCACCACTTTGCCGATGACGCCTTCTCCGGGAAGATATTTGATTTTCCGGGTGGTTTCCTCTGAAATACCATGGGCGATTTCAATGCGGATTTCCCCGTTTTCCCGGTTGGTGAGAAAAATGATGCCCCGGATCAGGTTCATGGATTCAGACAACATCGTCAACACTTTGAACAATGATTTTTTCATGTCCAGGTGCTGGTTCAGGGCTTCGCTGATTTCATACAGCAAAGAGATTTCTTCAATGGATTTCATATGGGGGAGTTCCCGGCAGGCAGGGTCATGACGTCCGGGCAGTAAATCAGGACGCTTCCAGTTCCGGAGATGCGTCGGAAGGGTTGTCCAGTGAAGCGGTTTTTTCCAGGGCAAGGGAATCCAGATGATGTTCCACACAGGCCCTGATTTCCCTCTCCGGGTCAAGCGATTGTGAATAATAGTTGAGGACCCACCACAGCTCGTTGAGTTTGTCCTTGTTGTCCTGCCACCAGGAAACCGATTCCCTGATGGCTTCAGGGCTGTGGAGTTCCGTGGTTATTTTTTCATAAAAACCGGAACACATGCTGCGGGTGACGGGTTTCAGGTTCAGTACTTGGGTAGTACTTCTGTTGATCATACCTGCCTCCTATAAACCTAACACCATCATGTTAAAGAGTGAACTGCTTCTGTTTACATGAAACCATATGGATTGTAAACCTAAAAATTTCCCGTATTTTGGGGTTGCATCTTCAGTGATGGATACGGTATCTTGTACCGGTTTTAAATCATCGACACACAAAGAAAGAAACCGACTGTTTTGAATGACAGATCCCTTATCACACTGGTTATCGGCGGCTGCAGAAGCGGCAAAAGCCGGTTTGCACTGAATGCCGCCAATGCCGTTCCCGGCCGGTGCAAAATTTTTCTGGCCACTTCCGTGCCCCGGGATCTGGAAATGGAAAAAAGGGTACAGGCCCATCAGGCGGAACGCGGAAATCACTGGGAAACGGTGGAAGAACCCGTGAACATCCACGAAACGATTGTGGCCCGTGCAGATACGGCAGATGTGATTCTCGTGGATTGTCTGACCCTGTGGGTCTCGAATATGATGGCAGCCGACATGGATGATCCCGAGATTGAAAACTGTCTGGAACAGACGGTCCGGTCTTTTTCCGGGATTCATTGCCCGGTTTTTCTGGTCACCAACGAGGTCGGGTACGGGGTCGTGCCGGAAAATGCGCTGGCCCGGCGGTTTCGGGATCTGGCCGGCCACGTGAACCAGGTCATGGCTGACACGGCGGACCGGGTGGTGCTCACGGTGGCGGGTCAGGCCCTTCAGATCAAACCCGGCGCAAATCGAATTTCACCGTGAACAGCGCATCATGACATCTTCTTCATCATCCAGCGGATTTTTCACTGATTTGCGGGCCAGCCTGCTCTTTCTGACCATTTTGCCGGCCGGCAGGGATGCCGTGTATTCACCCATGGGCATGATCCGGTTTTTTCCGGTGGTGGGGCTGATTCTGGGTGCGCTGTTGGTGCTGACCGATGTTGTCGCTTCCAGGTTGTGGTCTCTGCCGGTGGCGGCAGTGATAGACATGCTGTGTCTGCTGATTTTCACCGGGGCATTTCATCTGGACGGGCTGGGTGATACAGCGGATGGCATTTTCAGTCACCGGCCCAGAGAACGGGTTTTGGAAATCATGAAAGACAGCCGCATCGGTATGATGGGGCTGGTGGCCGTTGTCAGTGTCCTGGCCGTGAAGCTGGCAGGAATATATTCGGTGAAATCCGGAGCTGCGCCTGGTAACGCATGGCTGACGCTGCTGCTGGTACCGGCCTATGCCCGGAGTGCCATGATTTTCGGGATCCGGTATCTTCCCTACGGCCGGAAAGATACCGGGACCGGCCTGGCCCTGTTTGCCACACCCCTGGGAAAGAAAGAGTTTCTTTTTTGTGTCATTCCCTTGTGTCTGTCCCTGTTTCTGGGATATAAGGGCCTGATTTTGAACCTGGCGTTTGCCGCCGGGTGTGTCACGATTTTATGGTTTTACAGAAAAAAAATGAACTGCATCACAGGGGATATGCTCGGAGCCATGACCGAAATTCTGGAGGCATGGTTGTTTCTCGTCTGCGGCGCCGCTCTGGTGTGAAACAAGGATGATATCATGATTATCGGCCACGGCGGCAACAAAACAGCACTGGCAAGGGAACTGGGATGTCATGTGGACGAGGTTGTCGACATGAGTGCCAACATCAATCCCCTGGGGCCGCCGGAGCGGATCATACAGGTCATCCGGGACCATGTCTCAACTATTCAGCAGCTTCCGGAACCAGATGCCCGGTCCATGGTCCAGGGGTTTGCAAGGTACCATGGCATCGATCCGGGCACCGTGATCGCCGGCAACGGCACCACCTGGTTTATCTATACCCTGCCCCTGGCACTGCAGGCGCAACATGTGCTGATTCTGGGACCCACCTATTCGGATTACGCGGATGCGTGCCGGATGCACCACATTGAACCCGAATTCTGGATCGCACCACCTGAGACCGGATTTGTGCCGGATCTGGAATCGGTATCAAACAAGGCGGCACATGCGGATCTGGTGTTTGTCTGCAACCCCAACAATCCCACCGGCGTGCTGCTGGATCCCTCAGTTATCATCACACTGTTGCAGCGGCATCCCCGGACCTGTTTTGTGGTGGATGAATCCTATCTGCCGTTTGTGGCAGACGGTGACGACCGGTCTCTGGTACATGCCGGAGAATATGCCAATCTGCTGGTACTTTCGTCCATGTCCAAAATATTTGCCATCCCCGGACTGCGCACCGGGTTTCTTTCCGGTGCAACAGGGCTGATCGAAAAAGTGCGGTCTTACAGCCAGCCCTGGAACGTCAATGCCCTGGCCCAGGTGGTGATCAACGATATTTACAACCATCCGGAACAGATTGTCCCGTTTTACAAAAAAACCCGGGCGTTCATCGCCCGGGAAAAACACTGGTTTCTGAAAGAACAAGCAGATATTCCCGGGCTGGTGCCGGTTGCCGGTCACACCGGATTTGTGCTGGCCCGGCTGCAATATCACACGGCGCCCCAGGTGTGCCGTCGGGTGGGGCAGGACCGGATTCTGATTCGTGACTGCACCAATTTTCACGGGCTGAATTACCGGTTTGTGCGGTTTTCCCTCAAAGACCGGGAAAACAATCGGAAACTGGGAGTCAGCCTGAAAAAGGCGCTGTCGCAATGATTGAAGCCGCGTGGTATGTTCTGGTCGTTGCCGTTGTTCTGGATTTTTTTCTGGGGGACCCTCCAAGGCTGCCTCATCCGGTGGTGGGCATGGGACACGCCATCGGTTTTTTCGAGCCCTGGTTCCGGCGGAGTTTCAAAAATCCGTTGACCGCCGGGGTCTTTTTCACGCTTTTTCTGGTGGGTATCACCTATGTATTGGCCCTGATTCTGATCACGGTGACCGGATGGATTCATCCGTTGCTGGGTCTGGGGTGTCAGACGGTCCTGCTGTTTTTCTGTTTTTCCGTTAAAGGCCTGAAAGATGCCGCCATGGCTGTGGCAAAGACCCTGTCTGAAAAAGATCTGACAACCGCCCGGGAAAAGATCGGTTTGATTGTGGGCCGGGACCCCCGGCACCTGGATGACGCCGGTGTGACCCGGGCCGCCGTGGAGACGGTGGCGGAAAACTTTGTGGACGGATTTCTGGCACCATTGTTCTGGGCAGTGATCCTGGGTGTCCCCGGGGCTGTGGCGTATAAGATGATCAACACCCTGGATTCCATGGTGGGGTATAGAAACGACCGGTATCTGCTCTTCGGCCGGGCATCGGCCCGCCTGGATGATGTGGCCAATTTCATTCCGGCCCGGTTGTCGGTGTTTGTGATTTCAGCGGCTGCCGCATGTCTGCCCGGCATCTCCGGGACCTGGGCGTTGCGCATCGGGTTGTCCGAAGGCCGGTCCCATAAAAGCCCCAATGCCGGTTTTCCGGAAGCCGCATTTGCCGGCGGTTTGAAAATCCGGCTGGGGGGGCCCAGCACCTACCATGGCAGAGAAGTGGATAAACCCTTTATCGGCAGCACATATGCGGATCCCGATATTTCAGCCGTTTCCAACGCCTGTCGGCTGATGCAGGCGGCGTCTGTCACGGGATTGCTTGCCGCCGTAGGGTTCAGCGTTGTTAAATTGATTTTTTTGAAAGTGTTTGGGACATGAAACGACCGTTTCGCATCGGCACCACCTCCTTTATCTATCCGGATCATATTCTTCCCAATGTGAGAAAGATCGGCCGGTTTTTTGATGAGATCGAACTGCTGATATTTGAAAGCATGCCGGATACCGTGCTGCCGGACAAGAGTGAAATTGCCGAGCTGGCCCGGTTGTCGGAAGCACTGGATGTCACGTATAACATTCATCTGCCCACGGATGTGAGCCTGACCCATCCATCGGCCCGGGCCCGGCAACATGCGGCCGAGACCATTGCCCGGGTGGTAGATCTGTGCCGGCCCCTGGCCCCTTCCACCCATACGCTGCATCTGGAAATGACGGGGTACGACCCCGCTGAAAAGATCGATGCCTGGCAGGTGTCGGCCCGGGACGGTCTGGCCCGGCTGATGCGGTATGTCCCGAACCTGGAAATTTTTTCCGTGGAAACGCTGGAGTATCTTCCGGATTGCCTGATGCCTTTTTTGACGGCATACGATCTGACGGTCTGCCTGGATGTCGGGCACCATTTCCGGTATGGGTATGACCTGAACCACAGTGTCAATATTTTTCAGGGGCGAATTGCCGTGATGCATCTGCATGGAGTGGGAACAGTGGAACAGAAAATCCGCGACCATATCGGCCTGGATATGCTGAGGCCGGACCAGTTGTATCAGGTCATGGATTTGTTGAAACACTATCAGGGCACCGTGAGTCTGGAGGTGTTCAACCGATCGGCCCTCGACCGCTCTCTGGCGGTTCTGTCGGACGTGTTTGATGATGTCTTGTCCCGGTTGCCGGGTTGAAGCGGTTGTGACAAATATGATATGTTCAGGCAGTTGGCATACCTGAACAGATAAAGGAATGAAAATGGCGCCTTTGGTGAGTCCCCGGAGAAAAACCCGACAGATTCGGGTGGGGCAGGTGATGGTGGGATCCGATGCCCTGATTTCGGTCCAGTCCATGACCAACACGCAGACCAGTGATATACACGCCACGGTTCAACAGATTCAAGTCCTGACCGCGGCCGGCTGTGAAATCATCCGGGTGGCGGTGCCGGAAATGGCGGATGCGAAGGCCATTCGACAGATCAAGGACCAGATCACCATTCCGCTGATCGCAGATATTCATTTTGATTTCAGGCTGGCCCTGGCAGCAGCAGAATCCGGGGCCGACGGCCTGCGGATCAATCCCGGCAATATCGGGGCACGCCATAAAGTCAAACAATTGGTGGACTGTGCAAAATCCCACAAGATTCCCATTAGAATCGGGGTGAATGCCGGGTCTCTGGAAAAACAGATCGAGCAGCGGCTGGGAACCACGGCCGCAGCCATGGCGGAAAGCGGGCTGGCCAACATCAGAATACTGGAAGATCTGGGATTTGAGGATATCAAGGTGTCTTTGAAAGCCTCGGATGTGGCCCGCACCGTGGAAGCCTACCAGCTGCTGGCAAAAAAAACCGATGTGCCGTTTCACGTGGGCGTCACCGAGGCCGGCGGGCTGTATGCCGGGATCACCAAATCCGCCATCGGTATCGGTCTGCTGTTGTCCATGGGCCTGGGAGATACCATCCGGGTCTCTTTGACCCGGGATCCGGTGGAGGAGATCCGCACCGGGTATGAAATTCTGCGGGCACTGGGCATCCGCCGGAAGGGGCCGGAAATCATTTCCTGTCCGACGTGCGGCCGGTGCCGGATCAACCTGTTTAAAATCGCTGAAGATGTAGAAAAAGCTTTACTTGAACGGGACACTCAGATTAAAGTTGCCATTATGGGATGTGTCGTGAACGGGCCAGGGGAAGCCAAAGAGGCGGATATCGGAATTGCCGGTGCGGACGGTACCGGCATATTGTTCAAAAAAGGCAACGTGTTTAAAAAAGTGCCTCAGGACCGGCTGGTGGAACAGTTGTTGGATGAAATCGATAAAATGACGCAAAATTCGGAGGATGTGAATGGGAGCAAAAAATAAAACAGCCATTACCCCGACCCGGGAACAAGATTATGCCCAGTGGTACCAGGAAATCATCAAGGCATCGGACATGGCGGAAAATTCCCCGGTCAGGGGGTGCATGGTCATGAAACCCTGGGGGTATGCCATCTGGGAGAACATCATGATGCAGATGGATGTCGAGTTCAAGAAAACCGGGGTCAAAAACGCCTATTTTCCTGTTTTCATCCCGTTGTCATACCTGGAAAAAGAAGCCGAGCACGTGGAAGGGTTTGCCAAGGAATGCGCCGTGGTGACCCATCATAAACTGGAAAAAGGGGCGGACGGCAGGCTGGTGCCGGCTGGTGAGCTGGCGGAACCGCTGATTGTCCGGCCCACATCCGAAACCATCATCGGCGAGTCCATGTCCAAATGGACCTCCTCCTACAGGGATCTGCCCATTCTGCTGAACCAGTGGGCCAATGTGGTGCGCTGGGAGATGCGCACCCGGATGTTTCTGAGAACCAGCGAGTTCCTGTGGCAGGAAGGGCATACGGCCCATGCCACCAGAGAAGATGCGGTCCAGAGAACCCTCCAGATGCTGGAGCTGTATGCTGATTTTGTTCAGGAGCGGCTGGCCATGCCGGTGATCAAAGGCCGTAAATCTGAATCGGAACGGTTTCCCGGGGCGGATGACACCACCTGTATCGAGGCCATGATGCAGGACAGAAGAGCGCTTCAGGCCGGTACCTCCCATTTTCTGGGACAGAATTTCGCCAAAGGATCGGACATCCGGTTTCAAAATGAGGACGGCCAGGAACAATATG
>JAABTO010000028.1 GCA_011389835.1 Desulfotignum sp.
CGGATGATCGGCGGCATGATCATGGTGCATTCCGATGATGACGGCCTGGTGGTGCCGCCGCGGATCGCGCCGGCCCATGTGGTGATTCTGCCGATTTTGAAAAAAGATCAGGACAATGCGCCCGTGCTGGAAAGCGCCCGTGCATTGAAGGCGGCCCTGAATGAAAAAATATATCACGGAAGATCCGTGGAAGTGGAAATGGATGACCGGGATATCGGCGGTACCCGGGGATGGGACTGGGTGAAAAAAGGCATTCCGGTCCGGGTGGAACTGGGGCCCCGGGACATTGCCGCCAATACCGTGTTCATGGCCAGAAGGGACAGGGATGCCGGTCAGAAGGAAAGCATGGACAGAGAAACCTTTATTTCCTCGATTACCGATATTCTGGACCAGATTCAACAGGCCCTGTTTGACCGGGCCCTGGCATTCCAGAAAGAGAACACATTTCATGTTGATACCTGGCAGGCGTTTGAAGATATTTACAAGGAAGCGAAAGGGTCCCGTAACGGTGCGTTTGTCTATGCTCACTGGTGCGGTTCCAGAGACTGTGAAGAACGGATCAAAAAAGAGCTGTCCGTCACCATCCGGTGCATCCCGTTTGATTCTTCTGAAGAATCCGGTCAATGTATCTGTTGTGACAAACCAAGTGACGCGCGGGTATTGTTTGCAAAGGCCTATTGATCAGGCAGGCTGCCGCAGCCGGAACAAGGTCGGTTCATGATTCGGATCACGGACATACTGGATACCATTGCTGAATACAATCCAGATGCGGATCTGGATATCATTGACCGGGCCTATGTGTATTCGGCCCGGGTCCATGAGGGGCAGGTGCGGCTGTCCGGTGAACCGTATCTGTCGCATCCTCTGGAAGTCGCCCATATTCTGGCGGATATGCGTCTGGATGTGGAAAGCATTGCCGCGGCCCTGCTCCATGACGTGATCGAGGACACCCCGGCCACCAAGGAAGATATCGAGGCCCTGTTCGGCCCCGGCGTGGCCCATATTGTGGAAGGGGTCACCAAGTTGTCGGCCCTGCCTTTTTCCAACAAAGCGGCCCAGCAGGCGGAATCGTTGAGAAAAATGATTCTGGCCATGGCCGATGATATCCGGGTGGTGCTCATCAAGCTTGCGGACCGGCTGCACAATATGCGGACCCTGAAATATCACAAGAAACCGGAAAAACAGTCATCCATCGCCCAGGAAACCCTGGATATCTATGCCCCCATTGCGGCCCGGCTGGGGATATTCTGGGTGAAAAACGAACTGGAGGATATTGCGTTCTACTATACCCTGACCGACGAGTATGAACAGATCGATGCCCTGGTGAACCGGGCCAGGCATCAAAAAGAAGATTATATCAAAGAGGTGTCCACCAGTCTTCATTACAAAATGGAAGAGATGGAACTGCCCTGCGAGATCAAGGGGCGGTACAAGCAGCATTACAGCATCTATCAGAAGATGATTTCTCAGAACCTGGATTTTGACGAGGTGTATGATATCATCGCCTTCCGCATCATTTTAGACACCGTGCCTCAGTGTTATGCCGCCATGGGGGCCATTCACTCCATGTGGAAGCCGATTTACTACAAGATCAAGGATTATATCGGCAACCCCAAACCCAATATGTATCAGTCCATCCATACCACGGTGCTCGGTCCCAAAGGAGAGCGCGTGGAGATCCAGATCCGCACCCGGGAGATGGATCGGATCGCTGAATCCGGTATCGCGGCCCACTGGAGCTACAAGGAAGGGAGCCACATCGATGAAAACACCGGGGAAATGTTTGCCTGGATCCGTAATCTGGTGGAAAATCAGGAAAATTTCAATGATCCGGATGAGTTCCTGGAAAATGTGCGCATCGATCTGTATCCGGATGAAATCTATGTGATCACCCCGGCCGGGGAGATCAAGACCCTTCCAAGAGGCGCGACACCGGTGGATTTTGCGTATTTGATCCACACGGAAGTCGGGGCGGAATGTACCGGGGCCAAAGTGAACGGAAAGATCGTCCCGCTGGCCCATGAACTCAAAACAGGCGACCGGGTCGAAATTATCACCACAAAAGGGCATACCCCCAGCCCGGACTGGCTGGCCTTTGTCAAGACGGTCAAGGCCAGAACCAAAATCCGGGCTTTGATCAATGCCAGAGAAAAGGAACGTTCCTATACATTGGGACGGGAAATGTGTGAGAAGCTGTTCCGGAAGAAAAATCAGAATTTCAATGCCCTGATCAAATCCGGACACATCAAAGAGGTTGCCGATACTTTTGGATTCAAATCCGTGGACGACCTGATCGCCCATGTGGGATTCGGCAAACTGACGCCCATGCAGGTTCTGAACAAGGCCCTGCCGCATTTGGAAAAGGAGAGCAAAGAGGAAGAGATTCCGCCCAAAGCATCAGGCCCCCGGCCCCTTAAATCAGACACCGGAATCATTGTCAAAGGGCTCAATGACGTTCTGGTCAAGTTTTCCAAATGCTGCAACCCGCTTCCGGGCGATCCCATCACCGGGTTTATCACTCAGGGACAGGGCGTGACCATTCACCGTAAAAATTGTATCAACATTCTCAAAATGAGTCCGGAGCGGCTCATCGACGTACAGTGGAGCGGGGAACACCATGATTCCTATCCTGCCAGCATCCGGATCAAAACCGATGACCGTTTCGGTCTGCTGGCGGATATCGCCTCGGTGATATCCAAAAACAACACCAATATACTCAGTGCCAAAACCGACACATCCGATACCGGTGTGGCCATGTTTTATTTTACCATCATGGTGGAAAGTTCGAATCAGCTGCGCAAACTCATGTCTGCTTTGAGACGTGTAAAAAAAGTGACGGAAGTCAAACGGGTCGTTCGTTATGATTAACGATATTCAGATTGCTCATACGGAGATGTAATGAAGAAAATTTTTATTCTGGATACCAACGTCATTCTTCATGACAGCGGATGTGTTCACCAGTTCAAGGATAACGACATCTATATCCCCATTACGGTGATCGAAGAACTGGACAAATTCAAAAAGGGAAACAATGTCATCAATTGCAATGCCAGAGATTTTTTAAGAACCCTGGATGCATTGTCCAGCGATAAGATGTTTGACGGCGGGGTGCCCATCGAGAATGGCAACGGCGCGATTTCCATTTGTCTGGACGAGCCGATCGATGAGCTTGTAAAGAAAAATTTCACCGAAATCACGCCGGATATCAAGATTTTGAATATCGCTTACACAGTGGCAAAAAAACATCAGTTCCAGAATGTCATTTTTGTCACCAAAGATGTGAATCTGCGACTCCGGGCCAGATCCATCGGACTGAAAACCGAAAACTACAATTCGAAATTCGTTGAAAATCTGTCGGACATGTACACGGGTTTTCAGGTTGTTGAGCCGGTTCTGCCAACGGTCTTCGATGCCCTGTACAAAAAACCGTTTGAAGTGCCGGAATCTGTTTTGGATATGGCGGCGTCGTTTTATACCAATGAACACCTTATTTTAAAAAACGGATCCCATTCGGCGCTGGCGGTTTACGACGGGCTGCGGCAATGCATTAAGTTGATACAGCCCAAAACGAGCTACGGGATCAAGCCCAGAAATGCGGAGCAGACATTTGCGCTCGATGCCATGCTCAATTCCGATATTCCGCTGGTTACCGTTTCCGGCAAGGCAGGTACCGGAAAAACCCTGCTGGCTCTGGCCGCTGCCCTGGAAAAGAAGCAATATTACCGCCAGATTTTTGTTGCCAGACCGGTGGTACCCCTGAGCAACAAGGATCTGGGATTTCTTCCCGGAGATGTCGCCTCCAAGCTCGATCCCTATATGCAGCCGTTGTATGACAATCTGACCGTGTTACAGAACCATTTTAACGAACAGAATTCACAGGCCAGACAGATCCGGGAACTCCTTGAAGAGGAAAAAATCGTGATTACCCCCATTTCCTATATTCGAGGGCGCTCTATTGTGCGGGTCTTTTTTATTGTGGATGAGGCACAGAACTTGACACCTCATGAGGTGAAAACCATTATCACCCGGGCCGGAGAAGGCACCAAAATTGTTTTTACCGGAGATATTTTCCAGATCGATCATCCTTATCTGGACAGCCAGACAAACGGGCTGGCCTATATCATCGAAAAGATGAAAGGACAGCCCCTGTACGCCCATGTCAATCTGGAAAAGGGGGAACGGTCCGAACTGGCGGAACTGGCGGCAAAAATGCTGTAGATATCAGGCCGCTTTTGTTACCTTGCCGGCTTTGATACAGCGGGTACAGACATCGATTTTTTTGACACACCCGGGTTTGACCTGTGCCCGGACCCGTTGCAGGTTGGGATTGAAACGCCGTTTGTTCAGGTTGTGGGCATGGCTGACATTATTGCCTACCAGAGGTTTTTTGCCGCAAATAGCACATTCTTTTGACATTTTATCAACACTCCAAAAAAAAAATTCATCAAAATTAAAACCTGAAACTTATACCCTTGTTCCAAAAAAAAGTAAAGGCAAAATCAATCTTTTTTCGCTTCATCTTCTGCCAGAAGCGCGGCACATTCCGGAATCAGGTTCAGAGCGGTTTCGCTCTGGGGGGTACCTGGATAAAATTCCACGATATGTTCGAACCGTTTCAATCCTGCCAGGTATTGCCCGGTCTTCATGTAGAATTTTGCCACATACAGCTCATGGCCGGCAATTTTGTCGATGCAGGCTTGAATGCGTTCCGGGGCCTCCCGTGCATAGTCATCTTCCGGAAACTGCTCCATGAGCCGTCTGAAATGGGCAAGGGCGTTTTTTGCCGGGGTGATGTCCCTGTCCACCGTATCTATCTGATTGAACCAGCTCAGACCGATCTGGTTGATGACATACGGGATGGCTTCATTCCTGGGATGCATTCTTTCAAACTGTTCATATGCCGCAATGGCCTGGATATATTCCTTGAGATGAAAATGGGCGTCCGCAATTTTCAATTCCGCGAGAATGGCATACCTGGAAAAGGGATACCAGTCCTTTAAATCGGTATACGCGGTGATGGCGGCCCTGTATTTTCCTCTCATGAATGCGGAAGCCCCGTCGGCAGCCAGTTGATCCGCTGTTTTTTCCATCTGTCGGGGACTGTCGAACAGGGCGCATCCGGATATCAGAAACGCCAGGCATATCAGACAAATAAGTTGTTTCATGTGAGTTCATTCTCAAGATAGTGTTCAGCGGAAACCGCAGCAATGGCACCGTCACCGACAGCAGTCGACACCTGCCTCAATGGGGTGTCTCTGACATCCCCTGCGGTGAATACGCCGGGGACACTGGTCTGCATTCTTGCATCGGCATGGATGAATCCATACGCATCGGTGTCGAGCGAATCATTCAAAAATTGCGTGTTGGGTGTGGTCCCCACCCAGATGAAACACCCGTCGGCTTTCAGGGTTTTTTCCTCTCCGGTTTTGACATTTTTGACATGCACGCCTTCAATGCCGAAAAAACCGTCGACCCCGGTTGCCACCGTATCCCAGAGGATTTCGATTTTATCGTTGGCAAAGGCCCGTTCCTGAAGAATCTTGGTGGCCCTCAGTTCATCTCTGCGATGGATCAGGAACACTTTTTTTACAAATTTGGTCAGGTAAATGGCTTCCTGGACCGCCGTGTCCCCCCCTCCGACGGCCACAACCGTTTTTTCCTTGAAAAACGGGGCGTCACAGGTGGCACAGAAGGAAATGCCTTTGCCCATATACCGGTCTTCTCCAATGCCCAGTTTTTTAGGGGAGGCACCGGATGCAATGATCAGGCTTTTGGCTTTGATGGTTTTTTCCTGGAGAACCACTTCCTTGACATCCGGGGTTAAATTTTTAGGGGAGGCACCGGATGCAATGATCAGGCTTTTGGCTTTGATGGTTTTTTCCTGGAGAACCACCTCCTTGACATCCGGGGTTAAATTCAAAGAATGCACTTCCGCGGTTTCCATTTTCAAACCAAAGGCTTCGGCCTGATTTTTCATTTTTTCGGCCAGGTCAAATCCGCTGATCCCTTCAGGGAATCCGGGATAGTTTTCAATCCAGTCCGTGACAATGATCTGACCGCCGGGAACGGCTTTTTCAATGAGCAGCACATTCAGTCTGGCTCTGGCAGCATAAAGTCCGGCAGTGAGTCCGGCCGGGCCGGCACCGATAATTACGAGATCATGATCGAACGCAGGCATGCCATGCTCTCCTTACAGGGTGTCTTTGATGGTTTGTTCCAGTTTTTCCTTGGCAACCATGCCGGTGATCTGATCGGCGATCTCACCGTTTTTGAAAAAAATCAGGGTGGGAATGGCCTGAACACCATACTTGCTGGGGCTGAGGGGGTTTTCATCCACATTGATCTTGGCGAACGTCATCTGTTCGCCATAGGTTTTTTCCAATGCTTCGATGGTCGGTGCAATGGCTTTGCAGGGACCGCACCAGGGCGCCCAGAAATCGACCATGATCGGTTTTTTTGATTTCAATACGTTTTCTTCGAAGCCGTCGTCGTCAAGTTCAATGATTTTATCGGTCATGACAGTGTCCTAATTTTTGTTAATGGGTTGACAATGCAGCCGTGCATGAATCGGTCATGCACAATTTGAATAAATAATAGGTGCCTCAGGGGTATTTGTCAAATAGTGAATCAATTGACAGGATGTATTCAGCCCGGTTTTTGGCTGATAATGATAAAGCAAAGGCCCCGGAATCCTGTGCAACAGGGCCGGGGCCAGGTTGTGCAAAAAATTTGAGCCGGACAATATAATGATGCCCGGTTTCCGGAAAAAATTACCAGTTTTCTCCCAAAACTTCAAAATGGGCCTGCTCGTGGGCACAGGCAGGGCACATGTCAGGGGCGTCAGTGCCTTCATGCAGGTATCCGCAGTTCCGGCAGCGCCAGGTGGTGGGGGCATCTTTTTTGAATACTTTTCCGGCTTCAATATTGGCTGCCAGGTCCTTGTACCGCTTGTCATGCTGTTTTTCCGCTACAGCGATGGCTTCGAACACGGCGGCAATCGCATCAAATCCTTCTTTTCTGGCAGTGGCGGCAAATTCCGGATACATTTCATTCCATTCGTAAGACTCACCTTCGGCGGCAGCTTTCAGATTTTCAAGCGTGGTGCCGATAACACCCGCCGGAAATGCGGCCGTGATTTCAACCTCTCCCCCTTCAAGGAATTTGAACAGTCTTTTGGCATGTTCTTTTTCCTGGTTGGCGGTTTCAGTGAAAATATCGGAAATCTGGACATATCCTTCCTTTTTGGCGGCACTGGCAAAATAGGTGTAACGGTTTCTGGCCTGAGACTCTCCTGAAAAAGCGGTCAACAGGTTTTTTTCGGTCTGGGTTCCTTTTAAAGTGCTCATTTTTTCTCCTTGTATTAAGTGTTATAACAATTTAAATCAAAATGTTAACCTGCCGCTGCGGCGCTGGCTGCGCCGGCCGGGGCATGGTTTCGGCATCGGGCACAATATCCGGTCAGGCACAGCCGTTTTCCGGTGATTGTGAATGACCGGGTGATATCATCCGGCAGCTGAATGTGGTTCAGATCCGGATCATGGAAATCGAAGATGGAATTGCAGGACAGGCAGTAAAAATGGTGGTGTTCTTCCAGGTTGGGATCAAAGCGCCTGGGATCTCCTTGCCCTTCAACGACATCGATGATTTGTATTCTGGCAAAGGTGATCAGGGTCCGGTTCACGGTGTCCAGAGAAATGTTGGGAAAATCCGTAAGCAGCTGCTTGTGAATGGTGTCCGCACACGGATGGTCCTTGGCCTTTTTCAGGGCTTTGTAGACCGCAACCCGCTGCGGGGTGACCTTGAGCCCATGGGCTCTGCACAGCTGGGAGAACCGTTCCACATCTATTTTTTTGTTTTTAATCATTTAAACTATTAAATAGGATTAACAGGCAATTGTCAAGAGAAAATTCGCAGTCCGCAAAGATCCGGGCATGAATCTTTATGAAGAATCAGCCGGTGAAACAGCTATGGATAAAGGCATGGATTTCTGTGAAATGGATTTTTTTTACGCTGGCAGACCCAAGGGCTTCCAGAAAAACAAAAAACACGCTGTCTCCGTGTTTTTTTTTGTCCTGCACAACGGCGTCGCAGATTTTTACCGCATCAAAATTCAGGTCCGTGGGCAGGTTCAGCCCCTGGAGCAGCCCGATAATCCGTTCAGTATCCTGAGCGGTCAGCAGTCCCCTGTCACAGGAAAAACGGGCCGCCGCCACCATTCCTCTGGAAACGGCTCTGCCGTGACCGGACGGATCGAGCTTTTCAATGGCATGGCCGAGGGTGTGTCCGAAATTGAGCTTCCGGCGGACACCGGATTCTTTTTCATCCTCTTGAACCACCCGGGCCTTGATGGCCACGGAACGGGATACCAGGTGAAAAATGGTTTCCGGATCCAGGGTCAATGCGTTGGTTTGATTGTTTTCAATGAACGTCAGCATGTCGGCATCCGCGATAAGCGCGTGTTTGACAATTTCGGCCAGGCCGTTGGAAATTTCAGAAGACGGCAGGGTGGAAAGCATGGTTGGGTCGCAGATCACAAACCGGGGCTGGGTGAACACCCCGGCCATGTTTTTGTAAGCCGACACATTCACCCCGTTTTTCCCCCCGACACTGGCATCGACCTGAGAAAGCAAAGAGGTGGAGACAAACCCGAAATCCACTCCCCGCATGAATATGGACGCCACAAACCCTGTGATATCACAGACAATACCCCCGCCGATGCCCAGAAT
Source organism: Desulfotignum sp. (assembly GCA_011389835.1). Taxonomy (GTDB): domain Bacteria; phylum Desulfobacterota; class Desulfobacteria; order Desulfobacterales; family Desulfobacteraceae; genus Desulfotignum. The sequence goes on from JAABTO010000028.1 coordinate 8,727, forward strand.
AAAGACAGACCGGTCACAGCCGTGTGCCATCAACGCTTTCAGGAGGAACTCCACCGTAGCCAGGGTTTTGATCCGTTCACCCGTGCCGATGCAGATGACCGGTGCTTCAGGAAATGCGGGGGCGTAATGGGTCTGAATATTTTTATCGGTAATGATCACCAGAGGCTGGTCCGGCAGGTAATCGGCAATGTCAGCCAGGCGCGCGCCCACATGAATGGCTGACGCGCCTTGACGGCCTTTGATATGATGGGATTGTATCACGAGGCGTCAACAATGGTGCGGATACCGGTCAGTTTTTTCATGGTCTGTGCGAACTGGTCCGGATAAAGTGACTGGGCCCCGTCGCTCAAGGCGTCTTCCGGATGATGATGCACTTCGATCATCAGGCCGTCCACTCCGAGCGCGGCGGATGCAAATGCCAGGGGTATAACCAGATCCCTGACACCGGCGGCATGGCTGGGATCCACGATAATGGGCAGGTGGCTTTCTTTTTTTACTGCCGGCACCACAGACAGGTCCAGGGTGTTTCTGCTGTGACGGACAAAGGTCCGGACCCCGCGTTCGCACAAAATGACCTCCGCGTTGCCCTCTTCCATGATATATTCCGCCGCCATGAGCCATTCCTGAAGCATGGCAGACATGCCCCGCTTCAGGATAACCGGTTTCTTGGCTTTTCCTGCCCGCCGCAGCAGCGTAAAGTTCTGCATGTTTCGTGTGCCGATTTGTATGATATCCGCACAGGCTTCGACCATGTCAAAAGTTTCCATATCCATCACCTCGGTCACCACAGGCAATCCGGTTTCTTCTCTGACACGGGCGAGATATTCCAGCCCCTGCCGCCCCAGACCCTGAAATGAATAAGGAGACGTTCTGGGTTTGAACGCCCCGCCCCTGAACAGTTTGGCGCCTGCGTTCTTGACCGCTTTGGCAATGGTCAGCACCTGATCCAGGCTTTCAACCGCGCAGGGGCCTGCGATGACGGGCATTGTCCCGTTGCCGAAAATCGCCTCACCGACACGGATCTGGGTGTTTTCCTGTTTGAATTCCCGGCTGACAAGTTTATAGGGTTTTGTCACCGGAATGACCTCCTTTACGCCATCGAACCCCAGGAAATGACCGGCATCCACAGAGCCTTTGTTATATAAAATCCCGATGGAAACCCGGTCTCCGCCGGGGATTGGTCTGGCAGTATACCCTCTTTTTTCAACCGCTGCAACCACCGCCTGGACTTGATGATCCGCTGCGTTTTTTTTCATGACGATCAACATTGTTATGGCCTCCGAGTGTTAGGCATTTTTATCAGCATTTACACAGAAGGGCAATATTAAATGCCCCGCCGGCATTGTTTCTATACATAAGAACAGTTTGTGTGTGCGCATTATAGGCTTTGTCAGCCGGGTGTCAACAAAAAAAATAACACGCGGTTTCAATCAGGACGCTCCTTGTTGCTCAACAAATCATCAATCCGGGATTCATTGCTTGACAGGATATGATGGATCTCATATATTTCTTCAAATTTTTGAGCAGGAGAAAAAGGCATTTACTGAACCGATATCATGATACACTTTGAAAACACGGCACCTGTCAAGCTCAAGGGTGTGGGTGGCGGATTATGGGTGACCCTGGATCCCTCCCGTTCCGAAGAACTGCTCATCGCAGAAATTGATAAGCTGTTCGAAAGATTGAAACATCTGGCGGTCAATGCCAGTGTCGTCATTGATATGGGGGAAACCCGGGGCCATGAGGAACTTTTTTCCCTGATCAAATCCCGGCTGATTGAAAAATTTGAGGTGGGACGGGTCACGACCTCTCCGCAGAAACCATCGGTGCCCACCCGTAGAATCCGGCAACGGGATCTGTCCAAAGGGTGGAACCACCATCGCAGCAACGCACTCATGCTCAAAGGACGTGTCCGGTCCGGACAGAAGATTGAAACCGCCAGGCATGTAATGATTTTC
>JAABTO010000029.1 GCA_011389835.1 Desulfotignum sp.
CGGATATCCAGCGCGTCATCAAGGATTCGGCGGCTGCTGGCATCTCCAACTTAGGTCTGATAATTTTCGGACTTCCCACCTCCAGTGACACGGATCTGGAACAGACCCTGGCATTTTTGAGCGACCTGTACGACGATCTGGCCGGTCTGACCGCCAGTGCCTTTGTGCTGTTCGACAAAACCCATTTTGCCAGAAATGCCCGTCAATACGGCTTGAAAATTGACGGGCCCGTTGATTTGTTTCACAGCAATCACACGGCGGTAAAATCCGGCCGGCTGAAGTTTCTGGAACGGGCGTCAGACGGATCGTACCGGGCGCCAAAAGGTGCGCTGGAGGTTTCCCGCTGGCAGCAATACCGTAGATGGCTCGGAGAGGTGCCACTTCTGGAACAGCTGCCGCCGGAGCATGTGCTGATTCATATCACGTCTGCTTTGACTTCTCCATCGATGTCCGTTATAACACCCCTCAGGCAGTGACATCCCGGACCGGAGCGCCGGGAATTCACAGATCTTTTTTGTTTTAGCCCACAACAGACTTTCACAGGAGATCTTCGGGCATGAAGGAAATAGCGCGGTTTCATCAAGCCGTGAACCAGCCCTGGGAAACGGCGGGCCGCATCCGGCAGACCGGGCAGAAAATCATCGGATACCTGTGTTCCTATGCACCCGAAGAACTGATCCATGCGGCCGGGTGTCATCCCATGCGCCTGTTTTCTTCCGGACATGACATCCTTCTGGCGGAAAACCATCTCCAGTCCTATTGCTGTTCCCTGGTCCGGGGCATTTTAGAAGACAGCCTGGCCGGCCGTCTGGATTTTCTGGACGGCACGGTGTTTCCCCACACCTGTGATTCCATGCAGCGGCTCAGTGATATCTGGCGCATTAACAGGAGGCACGGTTTCTTTGCCGATCTGGTGCTGCCGGTCAAACTCACCACACCGGGCAGTGCCGTATATCTGGAAGCGGTCCTGTCAAGGTTCAAGGGCGATCTGGAGGCGGCACTGGGAACATCCATCACCGATGCCGACCTTGAAAATTCCATCTCCCTGTTCAATCAAATCCGAACCCATCTATCTGCGATCCATGAATTCCGTGTCCGGTATCCGGGACGAATCAGAGGATCGGACATGAACGCCCTGGTCAAAGGGGCCATGATCATGGACAGAGATGGTGCCGCCACCCTTTTGTCAGGTGTGGTTGAGTCACTTCAACAACTGCCGGTACCGGACCGGCCGGCCAAACGGCTGGTGCTGGCCGGTTCCGTCTGCGACACCCCGGATCTGTTCAATACCATAGAAGCGGCCGGCGGGACCGTGGTGGGCGATGACCTGTGCAGCGGGCAGCGCTGGTTTGACAGCCTGGTGCCGGAAGACAAGCCGCCCCTGGCGGCTCTGGCAGACCGGTACCGGACCCGGGCAACCTGTCCGGCCAAGCATGCCGGCCTGATCACCCGGGCCGATCACCTGCTGTCCCTGGTAGACCGCACCCGGGCTGACGGCGTGATCTTTGTGATGCTCAAATTCTGTGATCCCCACGCCTTTGATCACCCTTATCTCAAGGAATGCCTGGAGGCCCGGGAAATCCGAAGCATGGCTCTTGAAATCGATGACAGCCGGCAGAACCAGGGCCAGCTCGCCACCCGGATCGAAACCTTTATTCAGATGCTGTAACCCAAGGATATGCCCATGCCTGACAACCCCGTCGCCCCCCCGAAAATCAAGGCTGCGAAAAAAATGCGGGACCTGATGACTACCTATTATCTGGAGGCCTTAGGCGCGGCCCAGAACAACCGGCAGGTGGCATGGATCACATCCGGCGGCCCGGTGGAACCCCTGGTGGCCATGGATATCATTCCGGTCTACCCGGAAAACCACGGGGCCATGATCGGGTCCGCCAAAATGGGGGAAGACCTGTGCGCCAAAGCCGAAGACATGGGTTACAGCCCGGACCTGTGCGCCTATGCCCGGTCCGATATCGCCTGCGCCGTGGTCAAAGGCGGTCCCATCGGCGGACTGCCGAAACCGGACATGCTCATCTGCTGCAACAATATCTGCGGCACGGTTCTCAAATGGTACGAGATCCAGGCAAGGTATTTTCAGGTGCCCCTGTTCATCCTGGACACCCCGGTCTGCCACACCGGGTATACCCCTGAGATCGCAGATTATGTCAAAGCCCAGGTAAACGAATATATCGCGTTTCTCGAACAGGTGACCGGAAAAAAAATGGACCCGGACAAAATGAACGAGGTGGGCCGGCTGTCTTATGAGGGCCAGCGCCTGTGGCAGCAGGTTCTCAACACCACAGCTCACAAACCCTCTCCCATGTCCGCATTTGATGCGTTTTTCTTTCTGGCCCTCATCGTGACCCTTCGGGGAACACAGATTGCCGTAGATTTTTACAAAGAACTGATCGATGAACTGGCACAGCGGATCAAAGACGGCATCGGTGTGGTTCCGAATGAAACCTTTCGGCTACTGTGGGACAACCTGCCGGTGTGGCACCGGCTCAAATGGCTGTCTGACCGGTTTTCCGCCCATCAGGCATGCCTGGTGGCCGACACCTATACCTCGGCCTGGTGCAGTGCACTGACCCATATTGATGAAAACAATTTCCTGGATTCCATGGCCGAAGCCTACACCCGGATCTACCTGAACATCGGGGTGGACCAGATGGCTCAAGAAGTCCTGAAAATGATCCGGTTTTACGATGTCAACGGTCTTGTCATGCACTCCAACCGGTCCTGCAAGCCTTACTCCTTCGGACAGATGGACATCATGCGGATTGTCCGGGAAAAAACCGGGATCCCGGTGCTGATGATCGAAGCGGACATGGTGGACCCCCGGTATTTTTCAGAGTCCCAGATGGAGACAAGGATCGATGCGTTCATGGAGATCGTCAAACACAAGGCGGGCCGATCATGATTTTTGCCGGCATCGATATCGGTTCCAACACGGCCAAGGCGGCCCTGATAAAAGACAACACCCTGGTGGGCACCCGGGTGATGCCCACCGGGTACCACCATCTGAAAGCTGGGACCCGCGTGTTTGAGGAACTGATGCAACAAACCGGCCTGTCCCGGTCCGATATCCGGACCGTCGTGGCCACGGGATACGGCCGGGCCAGCATCGATTTTGCCGACAAAGCCATGACCGAGATCCTTTGCCATGGGGCCGGGGCCTGTTTTCTGGATCCGGATATCCGCGGCATCATCGATGTGGGGGGCCAGGACAGCAAGGCCATTGCCCTGGATGACCAGGGGCATGTGGACAATTTTGCCATGAACGACAAATGTGCGGCCGGCACCGGGCGGTTCCTGGAAGTGATGGCCAATGCCCTGGAAGTGGCTCTGGATCAGATGGGGGATGTAGGCCTGACTGCGGACAATCCGGCAAAAATCAGCAGCATCTGCACGGTATTTGCCGAATCTGAAGTCATCTCCATGATCGCCCGCCAGGAAAAAAGAGAAAACATTATCGCGGGCATTCACGATGCGGCCGCGGCACGGGTGGCGATTCTGGCGGCCAAGATCCGCATTCGGGGCCCCATCATGATGACCGGCGGGGTGGCCAAAAATCCCGGCATGATCGCAGCCCTTGAAAAACGGCTGAACCAGCCGCTGATCATCTCCCCCTATTGCCAGGAGACCGGAGCAATCGGCGCGGCCGTGCTGGCATCCCGGATGTAGATACGAAACCGGGACAGGATCAGTCTCTCTGCCGCTCTTCTCATATATCTCTTGGTCAGTCAGTTATCCGGTCAAAAACATTCTGACACCGGGCATCCGGAACTAACCGAACCGGCCGGTGATATAGTCCTGGGTCAGCTGATGCAGCGGATTGAGAAATATCTGTTCCGTAGGGCCGATTTCGATGAGATCCCCCAGGTGAAAATAGGCGGTGCGCTGGGACACCCGGGAGGCCTGCTGCATGGAATGGGTCACAATGGCAATGGCGTATTCCTGCCGCAATTCTTCGATGAGTTCTTCAATAATGGCGGTGGCAATGGGATCCAGGGCTGAGCAGGGTTCATCCATGAGGATCAGCTCCGGATTCACCGCAATGGTTCTGGCAATGCACAACCGCTGCTGCTGCCCGCCGGACAGGCCGGTGCCGGGCTGATTCAGCCGGTCCTTGACCTCGTTCCACAGACCGGCCCGGACAAGCGATTTTTCCACCAGCTCTTCGGTTTCGCTTTTGTTGGTCACCAGCCCGTGAATCCGGGGCGCGTACGCCACATTGTCAAAAATGGATTTGGGAAACGGATTGGGTTTTTGAAACACCATGCCCACCCGGGCCCGCAGCGGCACCACATCCACATCCCTGTCATAGATGTTTTTGCCGTCCAGATAAATGCGGCCCTCCACCCGGCAGCCGTCGATGGTGTCGTTCATCCGGTTGAGACACCGGATGAACGTGGACTTTCCGCATCCGGAGGGACCGATCATGGCGATGACCTCGTTGTCTCCGATATCCAAAGATACCGAATTGATGGCTTTGGTGGCGCCATTGTCATAAAAGACACTGACCTGTTCACACCGCATTTTGTGCTTTTCCACCTGCTTTTCCCCGACCGTGTTCCGGTTCTCTTTGGGAACCAGCCGGTGGGAACGCTTGGAAGCGGCCGTTTTATCCGTATGTTTTGAATGCATCACAGGCTTCTTTATGTTAACCTTTATTTTAAAACCGCCGGTCGATATTCACCGACCTTGTTGCAGACCATTTGTTTTCCTTAATCAAGATCGTCACAATAACCGACGCGCATTAGATTCATTTTAATTTTATGTTAGAAACAGGTTAGGACCTGCGCCGGCTTTTTTTTTCTGATATACTGAAGTTGATTAAACAGGTCAACAAAAAGGGAGCTGATCATGAAACTTGCCGTCCTGTCTGACATTCACGGTAACCTGGAAGCGTTTCAGGCAGTGCTCGATGCCATCGAACACCTCCGGATCGATACGGTGATCTCTTTAGGCGACAATATCGGATACGGCCCGGACTCCGAGGCGGTGGTGGCATTGATCCGGGCTCGGAAAATCGCTTCGGTACTGGGCAATCATGAAATGGCGGTCAAAAACAAACACAACCTGGCCTGGTTCAACCCTGTGGCACAAACCGCATTGGCCATCGCTCAATCCCAATTGTCTGATGCCTCACTGGCCTGGATAAACCAGCTGCCCCGATACAGGGTCACTGCCGGGCTGCGTTTCGTTCATGGTGCTCCCCCGGATTCCGCGTTTCTGTATCTGTTCCAGCTGCCGGAAAACAAGCTGATCCAGAAGCTGGCACAATCGGACGAATCAGTCTGTTTTGTGGGGCATACCCATGAGCTGGGCATCATTTCCTGGGACGGCACCCGCCTTGAAAAGCACCCCCCCGGCCCCGGCAGATATGCCCTGGATCCTGATCATAAATACATCATCAATGCCGGCAGCGTGGGTCAGCCCAGAGACGGTTCTGCCGGGGCCAAATTCGTCCTGTACGATACCGGCACGCGGGAATTGACCGTCCGGGCGGTGGCGTATCCGTTTGAAAAAACCCAGAGAAAAATCATTGCCGCCGGCATTCCCCGGATGTATGCCGACCGGCTGGCCATGGGGACGGATCCGTCAAAAGTCAAAGGAACAAACCAATGAAAAAAATCGGCCGGTTCACCATCACCGGTCTCCTGGGCAAAGGGGGCATGGGCAAGGTCTATAAAGTCACCTACCCGGTGACAGCAAAGGTGGCGGCCCTGAAACTGCTGGATCCTTCCCCGCCGCTGGCAGAACTGATGGATCCAAAAGATCTGAAAGCCCATTTCACCCGGGAAGCCGTGATCATGGCATCCATCCGCCATCCCCATGTGGTGGATGTCCTGGATTTCTGTCAGACCGACGGGCAGCTCTATTATCTCATGGATTTTTTCTGCAACAATCTGGGGATGCTCATGGGAGAGGCAGGAGAGGCGGAACAGACACGAATCATTCCCGTTGACAAAGCGATCCATTATATCACCCAGACCCTCAAAGGGCTTTCGTGCCTCCATTTTTTCGGCATCATCCACCGGGATATCAAACCCGCCAACATCCTGATCACGGATCTGGATGTTGCCAGAATCTGTGATTTTGGCCTGTCCCATCACCGGGGAGAAGGACAGGAACGCCGCCACGAGAGTATCCGGGTGGGCTCCCCGTTTTATGCGGCACCAGAGCAGGAACGTGCTCCGGATCTGGTGGATATCACTGCGGATCTGTATTCCACGGGAGTCATGCTGTACAAGATGCTCACCGGCGTTTTGCCTGAAAAAAACCGCCGGGCCGTCTCAGCTCTCAATCCGGACCTGGATGAAGACTGGGATCGCTTTTTTGCCAGCACTCTGGATCCGAACCCGTCCCGACGGTTCCAGGGAGCGGACAGTATGTGCCGGCACCTGCGGGATCTGTTTGTCTCCTGGGAGAAAAAAAAGGAAAAGATCTGCGCCCTGCCGGAATTTTTTGAACAGGAAACCGACCTCGATCCCGGCATGTCAGGCAGTCGTGACACCGGCCTTTCTTTGCCAGCACAGACCCAATCGGAAACGGTGCGGTCGAAACCCAGAAAAATACCCATCAAACACGCTCGGTCTTTTTTTGGCCTGGACCGGTTCATGCGGCCCCGCAGATATGGCGCCAATGACTTCACACTTTCTGAAAACAGGGTAGTGACGGACCGGTATACCGGACTGGTATGGCAGCAGTCCGGTACCGGATTTCCATTGACGTGGCATCAGGCAAAAGACTATGTGGACCAATTGAACGAACATCGATTTGCCGGACACACCGGCTGGCGCCTGCCCACCCTCCACGAACTGCTCACCCTGGCGGTGCCACCGGCCACAGGAAAAGATTACTGTATTTCATCGGTGTTTGACATGTCCCAGAAATGGCTGTGGAGTGCTGACAAATGCACATTTGTGTCTGCCTGGTATATGAGCCTGGAGATGGGATTTGTCGGACGAAATGATCTGACCAGCTTTTATCATATCAAGGCGGTGTGTTCAGCGCTTTAATGTCGGCAGGATCTTTTTTTTGGACTTGGCCCAGGCAACGCGCAAAAGAATGTAGATCAGGATAAAGGGGGCGGTGAAACTCAGCTCCACGCCACCGGCCCAGTCCGGCATCATAAAGCCGATGCTTCCAAACCGCTTCTCCAGCCAGGCCACGGCAAAAAACGCCGGCCACAGAGCAGCCATACCCATGGCCATGAGCAGGAAAAAAGATTTGCCATAAGCCTCGTTTGCCAGTTTGTTGATGCCTTTATACGCTTTTTCATCCCCGGCCTGTTTGGCTTTCATGGATTGTTCATGGTAATACATGGTGTCATCCAGGTTGGTGGATACGGCAGCCCGGTTGACCCGGCCGGCAATGGCCAAGGTGACTTCTCCAATAAGCACGGCCCAGGCCGCCAGGCAGAAGGTGCCTGCCCACCATCCGGCCATGGGGCTGTCAAATATCCGGTAAGGATAGATCAGCACCGGATCGATAACATTCAGTATACCTTGTATGGAATCCATATAACTCGATAAAAAAAACGGTTTTGTCTGCCCGATGGCAGGCAGGGCCTGCCGGGTCAGGGCATGTCACAATAAAGACAACGGGTGATCAGAGACCAGATAGCTGCCGTCCCCTGAACACCCGTTGAAAGACTTTTGTGTGCCCTCTAATTTTCAGGCACACACATACCTGTCCACTAGAACGGCGGCAGCAGGCTGAATCCCAGAAACCCTTTGGAGGTATACCGGATACCCACATAAAAGGCAAGAATGATGAAGATCCATTTCAGCACTTTTTCCGGGATATATTTGGAAGTCCGGGGGCCGAGCATGGAGCCGACGAAGATTCCGATCAGCTCAACACCGATGAAACCCCAGGCAATGACCACGCCTTTGCCCACCATATAGGAAAATATAGATACGATCATGCCGATCAGCACGACCAGGGCCGAGGTGCCGGCCACCAGGAACATGGGCAGGCCTGCCACGGAGGTCAGAAACGGTACAAAGAGAAACCCGCCGCCAATACCCAGAAACGATGCCAGGGATGCGATGAAAATACCGCCGAGCATTGGCACATAGGCTTTGAAGGCAAATTCCTGTCCGTAAAAGGTAAACCGGATATTGCCGATCTTGAAAGCCATACCCCAGCCCGCAAGCACCAGAATATAGGCCACCCATCTGGCTACGGGAACCAGGTTGATCCACAGAGCGGACAGCACCACCAGGCCCACAGCCACCCACATGAAGGTCCAGGACCCCTCGATGACTTTAACGCCCTGTTCCGAGGTGTCGGTTTTTTCTCTGGCTGCTTTTTCAAACGCCTGGGCTGCTGCCTTGGCCTGTTTTTTGCCGGCAGAACCCCGGGGGGTCATTTCATAAATCAAAAATCCGCCCAGAACAAATACGATCAGTCCGAAAATTCCGATATAGTCTTTCAGAGATATTTTGCCGGCGGTCAGTTCCGGTATCAGCCAGGAACCGCCCACACCCCCGATGGCCAGACAGACACCCAGGGGCAGCACCAGACGTCCCATGCGGTAATAGTTCAGCGAGGAGATCAGTCCGCTGATTCCCACCAGCCACTGGTTTGAGACCCGGATGGAGTCGGTAATCAGGTTGTTCACGGGGTTGCCCTTGCCAAAGGCTTTGGCATAGTCGGCCAGGCCGAAAATCGTGATATGCCCCACGCCGGCCATGATACCGCCGAAGGCCCCCACGGTGGAAAAGATCCAGCCCACCCAGATGGCCCACAAAAAGCCCAGAACAAGATTGGGGTCAGGGGCGCCCGGGATGCCTAAGAATCCCGGTTCATCTCCGGGTGTGATAACTTCCAGAGTTTTTGCGGCAAATTCCGGATCGTCAAGACTTGATTCAATGGCTGTTTTCATTTTGTCAGACATGTCCGGCGTGGTCAGGCCGGCGCTGGTCTGGGCCATGGCCACGGCCACAAAAGAAAACACAATCATCAGCGCGGTTGCAAGATAAAACCTGGTTCGGTTCACCATCATCATTTTCCCTCCTTTAAAATTTGGTACAAATAAAAACAATTTGGATTTAAACGCGGAAACACCACTTGCTTTCCGGTTTGATCAGTTTACGTTGACGGATAATGTGAGCAATATTAATGCCAGACAACCACGCCTCTGGGAGATGTTTTGTAACCTACTGAATTCATATCAATCTTATATGAATTCAGCCAAAAATCCCGTCCGGCCCCTTTTTTCCATTTCCAGGACAAGCGCAATAAAATATATGCGGCGCCTGAATTATATTGCACATTTTTCTGCTACCTGAAATCATCCGGGCTGATACCGAACCGTTTCATGACCTGCTGCAACGCCTGGCGGTCCAGTCCGCAGTTTCTGGCGGCCTGGGTGATATTGCCGTGGGTCATGGACAGCAACGCCCCCACATATTCGTGATTGAAACGGGTCAGCATGTTTTCCTTGGCTTGTTTATAGGGAAGATCCATGATATGTGCGTTCAGACAAGTGTCCCGGCAGTCATCTGGACCGGTTTCCGAAACAGGGATATCGGAACGGCGGATCTCATCATCTCCGGCATAAAGAATCCCCTGTACCAGGACATTTTCCAGCTCCCGGACATTGCCTTTCCATGAGTGTTTCACCAGCAGATCCATGACCCCGCCGGAAATGGTTTTCAGCGGCCTGTTCAGTTTTTTGCAGTTTTTGACCACCAGATGCTCCGCCAGCAGCGGAATATCCTCGATCCGGTCCCGCAGGGGCGGCAGCTCAATGGTGATGACTGACAGCCGATAAAACAGATCTTCCCTGAACTCTTTTGCCGCAATTTTTGCCTGAAGATCCTGGTTGGTGGAGGCGATGATGCGCACATCCACATTCCGGACCCGGTTGTCTCCCAAAGGCTTGATCTCTTTTTCCTGGATCACCCGCAACAGCTTTGTCTGGATGGACAACCCGATATCCCCGATCTCATCCAGAAAAATGGTCCCTTTGTCCGCTTCCTGGAACAGCCCGGTTTTATCCTGATATGCGCTGGTAAATGCGCCTTTTTTATGGCCGAACAGCTCGCTTTCCAGGATATGCTCCGGGATGGTGGGACAGTTGACCGGAATGAACCGGGCTTTGCCACGCTGGCTGCGACGATGGATGGACCGGGCGGTCAGGTCTTTGCCGGTGCCGGATTCCCCGATAATCAGCACCGTGACATCGGACGATGCCACCAGATCGATTTTTTGAAACACCTTTTCCATGGCCGGGCTCTGCCCCACCAGGGGGGAAAAATCTTTGTCCCTGGCTTTGAGCAGCTGTTTGTTTTCCAGCAGCAGCCGGCTTCGTTCCAGGGCCTTGCCGATTTTAAAGATAATTTCATCCTGTTCAAAGGGCTTGGCGATAAAGTCATAGGCTCCGCTTTTTATGGCTGTCACAGCGGAATCGATATTACCGAAGGCCGTGAGCATCACCACGGTCAGGTCCGGATGCCGCTGCCGGATCTGCTCGAGCAGCTCGAATCCGTCCATGCCCGGCATGCGGATATCGCAGATCACCAGGTCCCAGGCATCCTTTTCAAGGACATTCAACGCCATCTCCCCGGAAAACGCCATGGACACCGTGCAGTCGATCTCCGATTCAAGGGTCCGCTTGAGCAGGCGGGTCATGTCTTTTTCATCATCGACAGCCAGAATGCGTGCGGTCATTTGTGCATCTCCTCACGGGTGGGGTTGTCCAGGGAAGCATCCATCGGCGGCAGGGTGATGGTGAAGGCGGCCCCTTTTTCCTTCCGGTTCCGGACCGTAATATCCCCGCCGTAACGCCGGATGATGCCGTATCCCACAGACAGTCCCAGCCCGGTCCCCTGGCCCACGGGCTTGGTGGTGAAAAACGGATCAAAAATCCGCGAAAAATCCTTTTCCGGTATCCCTGTGCCGTTGTCCTTGACCGAAACCCTGACCCTTTTTTGTTCATCCATCCCGGCTTCCACTTGAATACACCCTTTTTTATCAACCGCATGGCAGGCATTGATCATCAAATTGATGATCACCTGAGACAGTTCCTGTTCATTGCCGAAAACCATCAACGGCCCGGTGCAGGGTGCGGGAGACTGGATCTGGACATTTCTGAAATCGGAATGGTTTCCCAGAAAATTGATCACATCATCCACCACCTGGCACACATCGATGGATTGCATTTTCTTGGACCCTTTTCTGGCAAAGGTCAACAGGTCTGATACCACGGTTCTACAGTTTTTCACGTGTTTTTCAATGGTTTTCAGGTCTTCTTCGTGATCCCCGGGATTTTTGAGCATCAGCTGGGTATATCCCAGAATAATGCCCAAAGGATTGTTGATTTCATGGGCCACACCGGCGGACAGTTCCCCCAGGGCCGCCAGTTTGTCTGCCTGGGCGATCTGCTGCTCCATATGTTTCTTATCGTTGATGTTCTTGATGATGAAATGAAAAGTCTTGCCGCAGCCGAATGCCCCGTAATCCACACCGCCGGTGATGAGCACCCGGACAAAAGACTGATCGGCCCTGAGAAAATCCGCCTCCTCATTCAGGATATATTCATGGATTTCCAGCAGACTCAGAATTTTTTCCCGTTCGGATCTGACCGCCAGAAACTCTTTGAGTCCCATCTGTTTATCCAGAATATCGGATTTTTTGTACCCTGTCAGGGTCACACCGGCCTGGTTGATCTCGGTGATGGCAAAAAAGGGGTCCGTGACCACGATGGTATCCAGGGAATGTTCGAAAATGCGCCGGGCCTTGTGCTCGGAGCTGGTCAGCATTTCGGTTCTTTCCACCACCTTGTGCTCCAGGGTCTGGTTCAGCTCCAGGAGTTTGGCGCTGGTCTCCTGATGTTTCTGCTTGGCGGACAGCACTTTTTCATTGATGCGCCAGCTCTGGTTGAAAAACAGTGTCACCGTGCCTACCAGCATAAAGGAAATGGTATTGATGGCCCCGGTGAAAGGCCCGATGCTGCTCCAGACGTCCCCGCTGCCGGTGAGCACCAGAAACTGACGCAGGATATGGCTGAAGGACCGGGAAACCGCAAATATGGTGAACCCGGCACAGATCCAGATCAGATACAGGAACACCACGTTGTCCGGATCCATGTCCCGCAGGGATTTGGCCTTGAACAGGGACATCACCCCCAGCACCACCATGATCACGGACCCCAGCACATCCACCAGTAAAATGGGAAGGTTGGCGCTCATTGTCCAGCCCCCTTTCCTTCAGACCGCTGCCACTGGGCCTTGAGCAGGCTGTTCAGCCCCATGAACAGAAAGATCATGGCCGGGACACACCACAAGTGATCCATTTTGAGAAAATAATAGATCACCGCCAGCAGCTGGGAATCCGGCTGGGTGACCACCGCCAGCTGTGTGATGCTCAAGGTCTCGATACGCACCACCTCAATCTGGTTGTCCAGAAAATGGGCGATCAGGGTGGCCAGATTCCAGAAGATGAAAAACAGGGCCCCGAGCTGAATCTGGCGCCACCCCTTCTGCCGGATCAGCCCCTGGCTGTTGATGGTGAACATCAGGGCCACCATGGCGAACAGAAAAAAAAGATGCCCGATCTGGTGGGCGATAATACCGGCATTGCCGGTGTGCAGCTGAATGGCAAGCACCGGTGCCGGCCGCAACAGTCCCCAGGCCAGGGCCAGACAGATCAGGCAGCCCGTCCGGTTCATTTTTTCAGATGGGCCTTTTCAGTCCTGGCCCGGGTGGACATGAGCTTGATGCAACCCGGACACAGGTTGTGATGCTCCTTGGTATCCGGATGATCCGGATTGATGTGGGATACCCGGGTCAGAAAATCAGCCGTGGCAAACATCCTTCCGCAGGCTTCACACCGTGCCAAAGGCAGCCGCCCGATGGTTTCCCCCTGAATAGACACGATCCGGACATTGTCCTTGTCCGTCACCTGGATCACATCCGTGGGGCAGATATTGGCACAGGTCCCGCAACCGATGCACTGGCCGTCCCCCTTGACTACCCGTCCGCCCGCCGGGGTTTTTTCCATTTTCAGGGCACCGGCCTTCACGATCTCCTGGCACACCCGGATGCACAGCCGGCACCGGATACATTCGTCCGGTTCCGGGGGCAGATCCACGTGATATCTTTCGGCCAGGTCCCGGATCCGCCGGGCATGGGGTGCCAGCTGAATCAGCCGTTCAAACGCGGTCTGGCGGTGCGCGTTGACCATGGGAGAATCAGTGAGCACGGTCAGTCCCGGTTTGACCTTGAGCAGGCAGGACAGCATCACTGTCTGACGACCGCTGGGAGAGGTGGCCTCCACCCCGCAGACCCGGCAGGCCCCGGAAGGCTTCAATGCCGGGTGGTAACACAGGTGAGGAATTTCGATACCGTTGCTCCGGGCCGCTTCCAGAACGGTCTGATTTTCCTTGCAGGCAACGGGTTTTCCGTTGATGAAGATCTCTATCATGACGGCTCTCCCTGTCTATCATCTAGAAGCCTCAGACAGTCCTGGGGCAGGCGATGGGTGCCTTTCCCCTGAAGGCTCACCTCGATGAGATCGTCCGGATCATTGATAGAGGTATCCGGGTCTGTCACCACCCCGTGGACACCGATGAAATCATTCATATACGGTTCCCAGGCCTCGTCTGAAGACGCCTGAAACACTTCCACACGGCTGCCGCGTCTGAATACCATAACGTTTCTCCTTTATTGGTTTTTAACCGGCCGGGTTGACACATGATTTTTGGCGGACAGCTTGCGCTGACATTTGTCACACAACAGCCGCTGATCCGATTTTTTCGTGACATGGGCGGTTTTATCGGAAATGAACGCCATATACTGTGCCGACGGCAGTTCGACGCCGCAGGACTCGCAATGCTGGATATCCTGCTCATTCAAAATGGTGCCGCACAGCTTGAGCATGCGTTTGCCGTCCCGTTCTTCGATCACCATGGCATTGTTTTCACAATTGGCGGCGCAAGCCCCGCAGGTGATGCATTTTTCAGACGTCAGCCGGAAATCGGTTTTCACGGGATGATCAAAATCCAGGTATCCCAGGTGCAACGCGTCGATGCCCATCTTGTCCCGGCACACTTCCACGCATTTGCCGCACCGCCGGCACACATCGCACCGCAGGCACCGCCGGGCTTCCTTTCGGACCGCTTCCTCGTCATACCCCAGCTCCACCTGCTGGAACGTGGTCCGCCGGCGGTCCACATTGAGCATGGGCATGGAAGGCCGGGTCAGCCGCATTTTTTCGGACGCGGTCATTTCGATCATGGGATGTTTGTGCCGCCGCACCGGGATTTTGGGCATGCGCGGCTGGGGAATGCCGTTAAAATACCGGTGAATGGCGTCAGCAGCCCGTTTTCCACCGCCGATGGCCTCGATGACCGTGGCCGGTCCAGATACCGCATCCCCTGCGGCAAACACCCCGGGCATACTGGTTTCCATGGAGGCATGCTTCACTTCGATGGTCCCTCTGCGGGTCCAGCGGATCTTTTCAAACGCGGTCATGCCGGAATCATCCACATATTGGCCGATGGCGGAGATGACCGCATCGGCGGGAATCACGAAATCCTTGCCCAGAATGGGCACCGGTGCCAACCGGTCCGTGCCTTTTTTGGCGATCAGTTCCGCCTTGTTGCAGGCCAGGCCGGTGATCACATCCCCCTCTCCCCGGATCTCCGTGGGAATGGTGAGAAACGCGAATTCGATGCCCTCTTCTTCCGCCTGTTCCACTTCTTCAATGTCCGCGGGCATCTGTTCCCTGGACCGGCGGTAGGCAATGGTCACTTTTTCAGCGCCCAGTCTCAGGCTGGTTCTTGCCGCGTCAATGGCCACATTGCCGCCGCCGATAACCACCACCCGTTTTCCCGGGGCATGACGGTCCCCCAGCGCCACATTCTTTAAAAAAGCGATGGCTTCGATGACCTTGGGAAAGTCGGTTTCCCCTTTGATGCCCATATCCCAGGCCTTGTGGGCCCCGATGGCCAGAAAGAAGGCCTCCGTGCCTTCGGCGATCATCTGCTCATAGGTCACGTCCGTGCCGAACCGGGTATTGAACAGAAATTCCACGCCGAGATCCTCGATCATGGCCACCTCCCGGTCGATCACCTCTCTTGGCAGGCGGTATCTGGGAATCCCCACCATGAGCATGCCACCGCCAAAAGGCAAAGATTCGATCACCTTGACGGAATATCCCATCAGAGCCAGATAATAGGCACAGGACAGCCCGCCCGGACCGGCACCCACCACACATACCTTCTTGCCGTTGGGCGGGGCCGGTTCCGGGTTTTTGTACTGACGGTCGGACAGGGCCCGCTCCGCGGCAAACGCCTTGAGAAACTTGATGGAAATGGGGGTATCGATACGTCCCCGGACACACATCAGCTCACAGGGCCTGGTACAGACCAGGCCGCACACCCAGGGCAGGGGGTTGTCCTCCCGGATCACGGCAATCGCCTCGGCATCCTTTCCCTCGGCAATCAGGGCCAGATAGGTCGGCACATCGATTCCGGCCGGACAGGCCATCTGACAGGGAGACGGCGCGATGACACCGCAGTCGTGGGTCGGGCAGTTCCGGGATTCAATATGGCTGACAAACATTTCCCGGTGGTCCGTCAACATCCGTTTCAGATATTTTCGGGTCTGAACAGCGGTGTCATCCGGACTTCTGGTCTCGAATTCCACCATCAGATCATCGATAGCGTCCATATGGCCGTCCCCGGCTTCCCCCAGAGATATTTCCTCTATAAGCATCCGGATCGATTCACATATCCGCCGCACCTTAGGGTCTGTCAGGACACCCGATGCAATACGTTCCGACAAAAATTGCAGGGTGGACTGAACCGGACAGGTGTTTTGGGCCATGGATCACACTCCTTTCAAAAGCTGCTGTTCTCAAGGGATGCCACGGCTTGCGCATGGCGCTCCCGCCGGATCTGGGTCATGTCCTCGACTTTTCCGAATTTCAGACAACCCGTGGTACAGGTGGTGACACAGGCCGGTTCCAGGCCCTGGTCAAGCCGGTCCTTGCAGTAATCACATTTTTCCACTTTTCCGGTACCCGGATTCCACTGGGGTGCCCCCCACGGACAGGCGGAGATACAGGTTTTACACCCCACACACAGGTCTTTTTCCACAAACACGATCCCGTCCGAGGCCCGCTGCTGCATGGCACCTGTGGGGCAGGCAGACACGCACCAGGGATCTTCACAGTGAAAACAGGGCATGAAGATGAACGACATCTTGGGCAGGTTATTGATGAACTTGGGCCCCACCTGAATGATCTGGCAGGGTTTGGGCCCTTCGGGCAGATCTTTATTTGATTTGCACTGAATCTCACATGCGTGACACCCAATACATTTTTTATTGTCCTGGAACAGGTAATACTGGCTCATTCATTGTCTCCTTAAAATGATAATTACACCGGTGTCACGGTGACAAACGTGTCATGATATGCCGGGCTGCCGCCTACTTTGTCATAGACGTTTTCCTGGAGCACGGCATCGGACAGTCCCCGGCTGTAGGACCGGGCCGCCAGTTTGGCCTCATGTCCGAATCCATGGGCCATGAACACGGCCTCGGGATGGATCAGGTCCGTGACAAACGCCTTTATCTGTCCTTTGCCGCAGGAAGAGGCCACCTCCACCATGGTGCCATCCTGAATCTCCAGATCCGAAGCTTTTTCTTTGTTGATCCACAGCACGTTTTCACTCATCAGTTCATTGAGATACGGTACATTCTGGGTGGAGATATGGGTATGCAGGGCGGTCCGTCCGACCACCAGCCGAAACTGTTTGTCCGGTTCCGCCGGTACTGACGGGGGTTCATACGGCGGAAAAGACGGAAATCCGGCATCTTCCAGCAACGATGATTTAAATTCAATTTTTCCGGACGGGGTTTTAAAGGGGATATCGTTTCTGTCCCAGAAAATCTGGGATTTGCCATAACTGACAAACCCTTTTTCCGCAAAATCCGCCCGGGTGAACCCGGTGCCTTCCAATTGCCAGTCCACCAGTTCGTCCATTGTTTCATAGGGGAAATAATCGCCGATGCCCAACCGCTCTCCGAGGCGTTTGAGAATGATGGGACCTTCCAGGGTGTCATGCCGGGGTTCCACAGCTTTTTCCCGCAGAAACATCATGGGTTTGAGCCCGTTCATCTGCTGAATACAATCGGTACGTTCCAGATAGGTGGATTCCGGCAGAATCACATCCGAATACCAGGCGATATCCGAATAATTGATATCGATGCTCACGATGAGATCCAGCTTGTCCAGGGCTCTTTTGGTGTTGTTGGTATCGGCAATGGACATGAGGGTGTCCAGGCGGTAATTGATCAGGGCCTTGATGGGGTAAGGATCCTCATTGAGGATGGCATAGGGCAGAATCTGGGCCACGCCGTGGGCCGGATCCGGTAACGGAAAGTCCGGGGTCCCGACCTTATCGAACCGGGGGACCTTGATTTCAGGAAATGTCTGTTCCGTCAGCTTTCTGGCGGGTTTTCCCCCCTCGGCACCCGGCCCTTTTTTAAAAAAGATGCCGCCTTTGGCTTCCACCGATCCCATCAGGGCATTAAGCATGAGAATGGATCTGCGCATATAGATCTCGTTCTGGTGATTGGCACACCGGTATCCATAATGGAAAATCACGCCCGGTTTGACTTTACTGACCTCTCTGGCCAGGGCTTTGATCTCTCCGGCCGGGATGCCGGTTTCCTTTTCCGCCCATTCCGGGGTGTATTCCTTGACAAAATCCTGCAACGCATTGAAGCCGTGGACCCATTTATCCACATATGCGGCATCATAGAGCCGTTCCTTGACAATCACGTTCATTAACGCATAGTTCAGGGCCAGGTCCGTGCCCGGCCGGATCATCCAGTACCGATGGGCCTTGCCCGCAGTCACATTGACCCGGGGATCGATATAGGTGAGTTTGGCCCCTTTTTCCAGGGCATCCATCAGGGTGTTCACCTCTTTGACATTGATGGACTCGAAAATGTTTCTGCCGTAAAGCACGATGTGCCGGGTGTTGCCGTAATTGATGCCCATCTGGCCGTCCGTGTACCCGAACATGGACCGGCAGGCCGTGTTCATGGATCCTTTGCACAGGGCATCATGGGTGTAATGGTTCGGGGACCCCAACGCTTTCAAAAAGGTCTTGCTCACGTGGGTACTCAACTGAGCGCGCTCTCCTAAGGCAATGGCGTGCCCCCCGTGTGTTTCCCTGATATCCTTGAGCCGGGATCCCACATAGTCCAGGGCTTCGTCCCAGGTTGCTTTGCGCCAGTTGCCCGATCCCCTGTCCCCCACCCGGATCAACGGCGTCTGGGGCCGCTGGTCATCCAGCAGCATGGATTTTCCGGCCGAGCCCCGGGGGCACAGGCTGCCGTTGATTCCCGCCACATGCGGATTCCCCTGAATCCAGTTCACATGCCCGTCCTTGACACCGACTTTGATGGGACACCTGACCGAGCACATGAAACACAAACTGAACACGTCTTTATCCATAATTTACTGTCTCCTTATTCCTGACAATTTAAACTTGCGCCAATTACCTGCTATAAACGTGCCAAAAACCCCATTTTAATAAAAATAAAATGCCAAGAGGTGCCACACCCCGGAAACCGGCTGGAATCAATAAAATATTTTTTCAGGTGGCTGATTGCACTTTCTTTCGATCATGTGAGCAGTGTCTTCTGCCACTGCCCTGGGCCCGGATTCCAAGGCAATGGCTTTCAGGCAGACGCAATAAAAAATATGCGATGCAAATTTTTTATTGCGTCTCATTGCTTTTTCGGACAGTATTGCAGGAATGTCAACCCTTTCTTGACAATTTTTATTTTTATGTCTACCGTTAACGAAATTTCGGGTCATTTTATCCGAATCAACCTGAAAAAAAGAAAAAAACCAACGCCTC
Organism: Desulfotignum sp.; assembly: GCA_011389835.1. Lineage (GTDB taxonomy): Bacteria > Desulfobacterota > Desulfobacteria > Desulfobacterales > Desulfobacteraceae > Desulfotignum. The sequence goes on from JAABTO010000029.1 coordinate 18,899, forward strand.
ATGACCAAACGTTACCAGGCCCCCATTGTCAAAAAAGCATTCGACATTCTCTCCGCCATTTCCAGATCCAAAAACGGGCTGCGCATCAGTGACATCGCTTCTGATCTGGACATCAGCAAAAGCACGGTTCACGGCATTACCGCAGCCTTGGAAGAACAGGGCGTGGTCATCCGGGATCCGTCATCCAAGCGCTACACCATCGGCCTGACCCTGATGGAACTGGGCAAAGCCGCCTATGAACGGGTGGATATCATTCAAACGGCCCGGCCGATCATGGAACACCTGATGGAGCAGTGTAACGAATCCGTGTTTCTGGGAATCCGGAACCAGGATCATGTGACGGTCATTGACATTGTCGAATCCCGAAAGGATTTCAAGATCAGCTCTCCCATCGGAACCGCCCTTCCCTTGCTGGCCGGGGCCGTGGGAAAAGCGTTTTTGTCCTGCATGCCCGTATCGGACGCGGCAAATTACCTGAACGCCAACCCCATCCGCCGGTTCACAGCCCGGACCATCACGGATTCAACCGCTTATCTGGCAGAACTTGAAACGGTCAAGTCAAACGGGTATGCACTGGATGATGAAGAATATCTGGTGGGGGTCCGGGCTGTGGCGGTTTGCCTGTCGCCTTTTTCCGGGCGGCTGGCGGCCCTGTGGGTGGTGGGATTCAAAGCAGGGATGTCCGATGAACGGATGCCGCACGTCATCGAGCAAACCCTGGATGCGGCCCGCCGCATCAATCAGGCCCTGGCCTGACAAGGTTGTGCCGACAGCCATTTACGGTTACTGACTGCAATCACCTTGTCAATTTGGCTCAGTGGCGGCAGGGTATTTTTCAATAAACAGTTTTTCCGCATCAGCGTTTCCGATCAGCACCAGTTCATCTCCCTTTTCCAGTACAATGGCGGGATCAGGGTTGATGACCAGGTGATCCCCTTTTTTCACCGCCACCACACTGCACCCGGTTTTCTCCCGGATGTTCACTTCCCGCAGCACCATGTTTTCCAGTCTGGGGCTCAGGGCCATGCGGAACACATTCAACCCTTCCGACAGCATAAGCACCTTCTGGGGATGGATCAGGTTCATGATGGTGGTGGTGAGCAGGGAACTGAACGACATGACCAGGTTGGCGCCGGCCCGGTGCAGGGTATTGATATTCCGGTCCAGGCTGGCCCGGCTGATGATCTGGACATCCGGCCGCAGACGGCGGCAGTAAATGGTGAGATAGATGTTCAGGTTGTCGTCATGGGTGGTGATGATGATGGACGGTGCTTTTTCAATTCCGGCCTGGATCAGAACGCTTCGGTCCCCGGCACTGCCATGGATGAAATTGTCATGTTTTTCAGCAATACCCGGCCTTTTCTCCACCACCCGGAAATCGATTCCCCGGGTTTCAAGGGCATCGGCCACGGCCTGACCCACCCGGCCCCCGCCCAGCACCACCACGGGGCCGTCCGAAATGTTTCCATTTTTATCGGTTTCCCGGGCAATGGTGCGGTCGAACTGTTCCAGCTGGTCCCGGGTCCCGGCCAGCACCAGCACGGTTGTTTCCGCAATCCGGGTATCTGCGTTGGGAATCTGAAACATGCCCTGCTCCCAGACGCCCACCGCCGTCACCCCGCACCTTTCCCGAAGCCGGCTTTCCGCCATGGTTTTGTCCTGAAGCCAGGTACGCATGGCCGGGACTTCGGCAATGAGCAGGTCATCGAACCGGCCGACAATATTGGACTGCATATTGATTCCCAGAACCCGTCGTGACAGGGCCCGGCCCAGCATCCGGGTGAACTGGAACACATGGGTGCTGCCGGCCAGTTTCAGAATGTCCAGCGAATCGGTCAAATCAGCATTGGTAACAGTGGTCGCCTGGCCACTGATTTCCCGGATGGTGTAGATGATGTTGGTGCTGGCGATATCATCGTTCAATACCACCACCATGGCGGCCTGGTCGATGTTCAGGCGCCGGTAGGTTTCCGGATCATCCAGTTCCCCCACCACCACACGATACCCCCGGTCATGCAGGTCCAGGGCCTGCTGAAGCTCCGGGGTCAGGACCACATAGGTGATACCGTACTGTTCGAGTTTTTCGATCAGCGTGACCGCCACCGCATCAAAATGGGTGAGGATCACATGACCAGCAGTGGTTTTGGGAATGGATCTGGGCGCCCGGGATTTGTTCTGCTCTTCCAGCCACGGGGCGTAAAAAAACTGGATAAATGTGAACGGCAGCATGACCAGCAGAAACACGATCCCGCTGAACAGTACCACAATGGAAAACAGCCGGCCCAGATCACTGTGAAAGGTAATATCACCGAATCCCAAAGTGGACATGGTGGTCAGGGTCCAGTAAAATCCGGTGACCCAGGAATAATAGCGGCCTTCATACATCATCAGGGCATGGAACAGCACGGAAAACAGCACAAACAAAAAAATCAGCATCAATGCGAATTTAAACAGAATCCAGCCGTTACTCCGCCTGCCACCGGTTTTGAGCAGCAGTGTCAGCTGGGCTGCCATGGTTTTCAACATCGCACCTTCCTTTTCGCCAAAATCAAACAAGGGACCAGGAATGTTTTCCTGACCCCTTGATCGTTTTTGTGGTAGGCACGAGCGGACTTGAACCGCTGACTTCTACCGTGTCGAGGTAGCACTCTACCAACTGAGTTACGCGCCTGTATTTATCGGATTCTTTTACCAGAGCCCGAAATTCATGTCAAGAAAAACCAGTGTCTCATTCCAAAATTGTCGAATCATCAATAAACCGGATACTGACCAGAGATTCCGACACCTCGATGATTTCAATCCCGAACCCGTCAAATGCCGTGAGCATGATACGCTGGACGAAATCGTCTGGAGCGCCTTTGTATACCATTTCGAGAACTGCCTGGTCCGATCCGATCTCCCGGGGCTGGACATTTTCGATTTCCCGGATTTCAGCAAACCGCTTTTTCAAGGCAATGAACCGGGGAAGAAATTGGTTTCCTTCGATCCGGACATCAAATGCCCTTTCTTTTCTCTGTTTCTGTGTCCAGGCACGGTCGATCTGTGCTGCCAGATCAGCTGCCGCCAGATCCGCCGCCTGAACAATGGCCAGAACATCACCGGGCCGCCCCCCCTCTGCTTTGGCCGAAGCCTGGTGTTCACAACCCGCAACCGATTCCCCGGAGGTCACATCCAGAACATCCAGATACACTGTCGCGTCAAATATTTTTTCATCCCCCATGCGGTTAATGGATTCAGTGACCCCGGCCCGGCCCAGTACGACCAGGTCGGCGTCCACCTTTTTTGCCAGATCCACGGCCGCATCCGGGTCATAAATGGAGGGAAACCGAATATCATGGGTCCGGGGATCCGGGCGTTCCGGCCCGAAGCCTGTCACCTGAAATCGTTTTTGTGCCAGCATTTCCGCCATCCGGATTTCCGCATGAGAGTGATACGGTTCCGGGTTGTTGCCCCACCAGTATTTCGGCAGCAGATCCTGAGCGGTCTGCTCGGCAATGAGAATCAGCACTTTGGGTTGTTCCGTCTCCGTTTTGAGAATACCGGCTTCTGCCAGGGTCTGTTCGAGCATGCCTGAATGAACCCGGGATTCCACCCCCACCAGGTATTGGTTCTGATGGGTGCTCTCTCCCAGAACCTTGAAAGTGACGATATAATCCTGGGCCGCAGGCAGGATCCGGGTATACAGAAACGCCAGGTTCGCGGCAAACACCTGTGGTGATACCACCTGAGAAAACGCATGGGCCACCGCCTGCTCGAGAGCAGCAGAAACCGCTGCTTGACGGGCTTTGGAAGTATCCCCTTGGGTAATGGGCTGGACACCCAAAGTCAGGACCTGAATTTCAGCGGTTTTCGAAGCTGCCGTTCCCGCAACCGGCATCAACAGTACTGCCAGAATTCCAGCCCAGACACACATCTGTTTTCGGATACCCATGATTACACCTTTCTGTGAACCGCATAGGTCGCAATTAAGTTTAGAATGGTTTTGGAAGCAGACTCCTTGAAAATTCCCAGTGCCTGCTCCGCTTTGGCCACATATCCCTGTGCCGTTTTTCGAGTATAGGAAATTCCATTGAGCGACTCAAGTGTTTCCTTGAGTTTCCGGAACTGTTCGGGCGTGAATGTTGAATCGGTCAGCATCTGCACCATCCATTCCCGGTCCTTGCTTCCGGCACGGCCCAAACTGTAAATCATTGGCAGGGTCAGTTTGCCCTCCCGCAGATCAGCCCCGGGATTTTTTCCCAGCTGGTCTGCAGTGGCCGTATAGTCCAGCAGATCATCTGCCATCTGAAACGCCATACCCAGGTGAAACCCGAAATCCGCCAGCGCATTCTCTTCCTCTTCAGACGCTTCCGCCAGAATGGCCCCGCACCGGCAGGCCCCCTGGATCAGCACTGCGGTTTTGCGCGCAATGATGGTCATGTACTGGGCTTCGGTAAGATCGGTCCGGCCTTTTTTGTCCAGCTGGTCGATCTCTCCTTCCGACATCGCCCGGGTGATGTTCGCAACTACGGAGATCACCCGGGGATTCCGGGTCCGGGCCGCGACATCCAGGGCCCTTGCCAGCAGAAAATCACCGGTGAGAACCACCTGGGCCGCCGGCCACTGTGTGTGGGCTGCATCCCTTCCCCGGCGCAGAGCCGATCCGTCCACCACATCATCGTGCAGCAGGGTAGCGGCATGCAGGTATTCAAACATGGTGGAGAACAGGGCCTCGTTTCTGCCGCCGTATCCGCACATCCGGGCCGCATGGATGAACAGCAGGGGCCGCAGCCGCTTGCCGCCGCTGAACAAAAGATGCGAGGCGATCTGCTTCACCAGGTCCAGGTGCGGCGCCAGGTTGTCTTCCAGGGCCTGCTCCACCTGTATCAAATCCGGTGTGACCCGCTCGATGATCTGTGTTTTCAAATCCGTGTTCATGCTTTCTCCCCGACGATGTCATATTCATACCCGTCGGTTATTCTTACCTGAACCATGGACCCGATGGCAAGCCCTTGGCAATAAACAAAGGTGACCCCGTCCACTTCCGGCGCCTGAAACATGGTCCGGCCGGTGAACAGGCCCGGCTCCGGGTTTTCTTCCACCAGCACCGGATACGTCTTTCCCATATGGGCCTGGTTGATCTGTGCGGAGATGTCTGCCTGGGCCGCCATCAGGGTGTCGTGGCGCACCTGGGCCACATCTTCGGGCACATGGTGTTTCAATGCATGGGAGGGCAGGTCATCGGCATCGGAATAGGTAAACACGCCCAGGTGGTCGAAGCGGATCTCCCGGACAAAATCCAGCAGGGTATCGAACATCTCATCAGTTTCCCCGGGAAACCCGGTGATCACGGTGGTGCGCAACGCCGCATCCGGATCGGTTTCCCGGATCATGGCAAACAGCGCTTTGAGGTGTTCTCTGGTATAGGGCCGCCCCATGCGCCGCAGCATTGTCGTGTCCGCGTGCTGAATGGGCACATCATAGTAGGCGCAGATATTGTCATGGGTCTTGACGGTGTTAACGATCTGCCGGTCCAGGGATTCCGGGTGTGTATACAGCATCCGGATCCAGACGGTTGGATTCACCAACGCGATCTGCCGGGAAAGGGTTTCCAGAACCTGGGCAACCCCGGGGCCGTCCGGCAGGTCCCGGCCGTAATCCGTGGTGTTTTCCCCAGTAAGGATGATCTCTTTCACCCCTTTTTTCACCAGGGCCAGGGCATCGGCGCAGATATCATCCTTCGGCCGGGACCGCTGCCGGCCCCGCAGAACCGGAATGATGCAAAAGGTACAGTGCCGGTTGCAGCCTTCTGCCACCTTGACAAACGCATAAGAAGTCCCGGACAGGGCCCGGTCCACGGACAGACCGGCAAACCCCCGGGCATTGGGATCCGGAAACAGGGTCACCGGCGACACGGTTTCATCTTCCACCACCGCCACAATCTGCTCGCACGCCCCGGTTCCCAGAAACACATCCACTTCAGGCAGACTTTGGGTCAAATCCGGGTCATCCTTGTACCGCTGGGCCAGGCAACCGGTCACGATCAGACGGCGGCACCCGCCCTGCTGCTTGTACGCCCCCATCTCGAGAATGGTGTCAACGGCCTCTTCCGCAGCGGAAGAGATAAAACCGCACGTATTCACCACAATGACCTGGGCCCGGGCCGGATCATCGGTCCAGGTGTGCCCGGCAGCCAACAGTTTTCCCAGCATCACTTCGCTGTCCACCTGGTTCCGGGAACACCCCAGGGTTTCAACATAAACGATCATATGGCCTTGGCCATCAGATCCCCCATCAGTTTGGAGAACCGGGACGGGTTGTCCAGCTTGCCGCCCTCACTGATCACCGCAATGTCAAACAGCAGATCCGCGTAATCCGTGAGCACCGGATTGGTGGTGTCGGTTTCAAAAATCTGTTTGACCTTTTCCATGACCGGATGGTTGACATTGACCTCCATGACCCGTTTCTGCTCCGGGGTTTTCTGGCCTGAGGCCTTGAGAATTTTTTCCATGTAGGCGCTCATGCCCCAGTCATCCCCGGACAGGCAGGACACCGAATCCTTCAGACGCCTGGACACCACCACATCCTTGACTTTCTCTTCCAGCTTGCCTTTGAGAAAAGACAGCAGGGCCGAGTATTCGTTTTTCTTGTCATCATCCACCTTTTCCAGGTCCAGATCCCCTTTTTCCGCACTTTTGAGTTTCTTTTCCTTGTATTCGGTCAATGACTGGGTCACCCATTCGTCAATGGGGTCCACCATGAGCAAGACTTCGTAATCCTTTGCTTTCAAGGACTCCAGCAGCGGCGAGTTCATCAGGGAGGTCAGGTTTTCACCCGTGAGATAATAGATCTCTTTCTGATCCTCTTTCATATTTTCGATGTACTGGTCCAGGGAAACGTATTTGCCGTCGGACTTGGTGGTCTTGTACCGCAGCAGGGCAGCGATCCGCTCCTTGTTGGCAAAATCGGTGGGAATGCCCGCTTTCAGGGCCTGACCGAATTCATTGTAGAACTCCTCGTATTTTTCCTTGTCCATCTCCTCTAAAGTGGTAAAAATCCGTTTCACCAGATTCTTGCGGATATTTCTTACCAGCCGGTCCTCCTGGAGAATCTCCCGGCTCACGTTCAGGTTCAGGTCCGGCGCATCCACCACCCCCTGGACAAATCCCAGGTAGTCCGGCAACAGCTCCTTGCAGTCGTCCATGATGAACACCCGCTTGCAATACAGCTGCATCCCGTGCTTGCGCTCGGGCCGGAACAGGTCGAACGGGGCCTTTGAGGGGATGTACATAAGCACCTCATATTCAGTGACCCCTTCGAACCGGTTGTGAATCACGGCCAGGGGCTTGTCCCAGTTGTGACTGATATGCTTGTAGAACTCCTCGTGCTCTTCCTCGGTGACCTCGTCCTTGGGTTTGGCCCAGATGGCCTTCATGGAGTTGAGGGTCTCGTCTTTTCTCACCTTTCTGAAGGTGTCTCCAATGGGCTTGCCGTCCTTATCCTTGATGATCTCATTTTCCGGGATGGGTTCGCTTTTTTCCAGGTTCATGATCACCGGATAGGTCACGAAATCGGAATGTTTCTTCACGATATGCTGGATGGTGTATTCATCCGTGAAATCCTGATCATCCTCCTCAGGCTCTTTCAAAAACAGGGTGATGAAGGTGCCCCGCTCTTTTTTGTCGATCTCTTCGATGGTATAGGCGCCCTGGCCGTCCGATTCCCACCGGACCCCTTTTGCCTCCCCGGCAGCCCGGGTTTCCAGGCAGATTTTTTCCGCCACGATAAAGGCGGAGTAGAACCCCACGCCGAACTGGCCGATCAGCTCCGGGGTCAGGGCGGCTTCCTGCTTGGATTTTTCCAGGGCCTGCATGAACGCGGCCGTGCCGGACTTGGCAATAGTGCCGATATTCTCGTTGACCTCGTCAAAGGTCATGCCGATGCCGTTATCCCTGATGGTGAAGATCTTTTTTTCCGGATCCACGGCCAGTCGGATATGATAGTCATTGTCATCACTGAACAGTTCCGGTTCGGTCTGCTCTTTGAACCGGGCCCGGTCAATGGCATCCGAGGCATTGGATATGAGTTCTCTGACAAAAATCTCCTTGTTGGAATACAAAGAGTTGATGATCAGCCGCAACAGCTGCTGGACTTCGGTTTTAAACTGGTGTGTCTGTTTCTCTCCCATGGTTGCTCCTGTGTCGTTTCAATTGCGTTTCAGTTTCATTCAAAAATAATTTTTCATAATAATTGTCGCAAAAACCGGATTGTCAAGAGCAACAAAAGGATATCAGACCGCCGGCACCCCGGGGTCAGGCCTTGCTTTTTTGACGTTTCTGTGAATTTCACGAGAAACGTCAAAAAAGCAAGGCCTGACCCCAAAAAACCGGCTTGCCATTCCCGGCCAAAGATATTACATTGCCCGGCATACTGTCATTCACAGACTTGAAGGAGTATTTGCATGGAACAAAAGGCGTTTCAGGATTATTATCCGGAAGAATTCAGCCACTGCTACGGCTGCGGCCGACAAAATGAACACGGGCATCAGATCAAAAGTTACTGGGACGGGGAGGAAACCGTGGCTGTTTTCGAACCCAAACCCTATCATATTGCCATCCCCGGATTTGTCTACGGCGGATTGATCGCCTCCCTGGTGGACTGTCACGGCACCGGCACTGCATCGGCCGCCACATACCGGCAACAGGGCCGGGCCATGGATACCGAACCGGCCCTGCGGTTTGTGACCGGGTCTATTCATGTGGATTTTCTGGCGCCCACCCCTTTGGGTGTGCCGCTGGAGCTGCGGGGCAGTGTGGCGGAAATCGGTGCCAAAAAAGTGGTGGTGGACATCCGCGTTCTGGCTGAGGGCAAGTGCTGTGCCAAAGGACGGGTTGTTGCCGTGAAAATGCCGGATACCATGAAAGCCAAAAAATAACCCTTGCCAAACAGGAGATCTGACATGTCTGAAAACAAACCCGTGGTATTGTTTGCGTTCAGGGGAGACCCTCTGTGCTTTGTCCATGTGCTGCTCAACGGCCTGGACCTGCACCAAAACGGACAGAAAGGAAAAATCGTGCTGGAAGGTGAATCCGTCACCCTGGTGGAAAAGATGAGCCGACCCGGTCATTTTTTGTCGGATTTGTACCAGAAAGCCAAAGACGCAGGGATCATGCACGGGGCCTGCAAGGCATGCAGCGCCAAACTCAAGGCCACCGAGGCCGTGGAAACCGCAGGGATCCCCTTGATCGGGGACATGAACGGTCATCCAGCCATGTCACAGTTTCTGAGACAGGGCTATGATGTCATCACTTTTTAACCGGGATTAAGGGCCTGCCGGCCGATCCCTCATTTTTACATCGACACGGATCACGCCATAAATATGATGCCCGGTGTCAACAAACAAATTGCGTTCATCCGCCTGTTTATCTGTGCGTTTCTGTGCGTTTTTTTCGTCCGGGACTGTCTGTCCTCTGCCGCACAGGCATCGGATGCCCTTACCATCACCCTGACCGAACAGGAAAAAGCCTTTATCGAAAAA
>JAABTO010000166.1 GCA_011389835.1 Desulfotignum sp.
CAAAATCGCCCATAGATATGATTTTTTGAACCGGCTGCTCAGCCTTCGCCAGGATGTGATGTGGCGGAATCAGATGGTGGCGGCCGCAGCCCCGGGCCCGGGAAGCCGGATCCTGGATGTGGCCTGCGGCACCTGTGATGTGGCTCTGGCCCTGGGCCGGCATCTCCGAGGCAACACCCGGATCATCGGCCTGGATTTTTCTTATGCCATGCTTTTGGCCGGTCAAAAAAAGTGTGATCAATCCGCCGGTCAAAGCATCGGCCTGGTGAACGGGGACGCGCTGAGTCTGCCTTTCCCGCCTGAAACATTTGATGCGGTTTTCATCGCTTTCGGCATCAGAAACATCATGGACCGGCATCGGGCATTATCTGAATTTCACAGGGTGCTCAATCCCGGGGGGAAACTGGCGGTTCTGGAGTTGACAACCCCGCAGCACAAGATGTTTAAATCCATTTATCTGAGTTATTTCAAAAAGGTGCTGCCCTGGATCGGGGCATTTTTTTCAAAGGACGACAATGCCTATCATTACCTGCCGGCATCGGTGCTGCAGTTTCCTTCCCCTGCCGCATTCTCCCGGCTGATGTCGGATGCGGGATTCAGTGATGTTCGATTTAAATCGATGACCCTGGGCATTGTCACTTTGTTTGTGGCTTCCCGTCGATGACCCGATCTTGAACTGAAAAAACCATATGAAACATTCCATTTTCACCACTTCCGAAGGCAAACTGCTGTTGACGGGCATGGTCATGGCTCTGTTACTTGTGGGTGCCATCGGATTTTATCTTTTCACGGATACAGATATTGCAAAAACGCTGATTCTCACTTTGTTTGCCAACACCTTCGGCGGCCGTTCCGTGGGCATCGGTTTGTGCATCCTGCAGGATTTAGGGGCGGTTCCCACCATTTTCTACAATTTTTACCTGGAAGTGATGGTGGTGTTTTTCACCTATGCTGTTTTTGCACTGACCGCCACCAATTACCTGCGGGTGGAATGGGTGACCCGGGCCATGGAGCGGATCGCGGAAACCGCCCTGAAGCAGAAAAATAAGATCGAGCGGTTCGGATGGCTTGGTATCTTTCTGTTTGTTATGATTCCTCTGCCTGTTACCGGGCCGGTGGTGGGAGCCATCATCGGCAGTATGGTCCGCCTGGGATGGGTGCGAAATTTTTCCGCCACGTTTCTGGGCACCCTGACCGCTATTGTCCTGTGGTACGAATTTTTTGAGTTTTTAGATGAGCGGTTCCAGATGATTCAAACGTTTTTCGTGATTATCGTCATTCTGGTGATCATCCGCTATATCAAAAAAATCCGGGGGTTTATCCGCACTTTGCATCAAAAGAAACCTCAGGATCCATAAACGGTTTTCAGAAGCGTTTTTTTACCAGCGTGGAGATCAGAAACCGCTTGTCATCCCGCTCAGGATATCCAATGTTGTAATGCAGCCCGCGACTCTCCTTGCGCAGCAGCGCGGACTGGATCACCAGTTTGGCCACAGTGGCAATATTTCTCAGTTCCACCAGATCAGAGGTCAATTTAAAATCCCAGTAATATTCATTGATCTCATCCTGAATGGTCTTGATACGGCGGGCCGCCCGCTGCAGCCGCTTGTCCGACCGGACGATTCCCACATAGTTCCACATGAGACGTCTGATCTCATCCCAGTTGTGGGAGACCACGATGGCTTCATCACTGTCCGTGGTGTTGGTCTCGTCCCAGGGCGCCAGGGTGATATCCATGTTTTTCTTGATGGCCGGCAGCTCTTTGACGGAATCCAGATACGCATTGTGGGCATAGACCAGGGCTTCCAAAAGCGAATTGGATGCCAGACGGTTGGCACCGTGAAGTCCGGTGCAGGCGGTCTCGCCCACGGCATACAGCCGCTGGACATCGGACTTTCCGTTCAGGTCCGTTGCCACCCCGCCGCACATGTAATGGGCCGCCGGCACCACCGGGATGGGGTCGGTGGTGATATCGATGCCGTACTCCAGACACCGGGCATGGATATGGGGGAACCGCTGGCGGATAAAATCCGGATCCTTGTGGGAGATGTCCAGAAAAACCGATTCCGCGCCCGTTTTCTTGAGTTCACTGTCAATGGCCCTGGCCACCACATCCCGGCAGGCCAGTTCCTTTTCCGGGGTATAGTCTTCCATGAATTGCCGGCCTCCGCCATCGATCAGCACGGCGCCTTCACCCCGCACCGCTTCTGAAATCAGAAAATTTTTGGCTTTGGGATGATACAGACAGGTGGGATGAAACTGGACAAACTCCAGATTGGCCACGGACGCCCCGGCCCGGTATGCCATGGCAATGCCGTCCCCGGTGGCGATATCCGGATTGGAGGTGTACAGATACACCTTGCTGGCACCGCCCGTGGCAAGCAGGGTGATGGCGGCGTGAAAGGTTTCCACATTTCCGGTGGTATTGTTGAGCACATAGGCGCCGCAACAGAAGTTGTCATACTGGGTCACCAGGACCCCGCTTCGGACGGACGATGAAAACGTGATCAGATTGACAGCCACATGGTCTTCAAGAATGGTGATATTCTCGTTTTCTTTCGCCCGGGCCACCAGGGCGTCTTCGATTTCCCTGCCGGTCAGGTCATGGGCATGGATAATGCGTTTGACCGAATGACCGCCTTCACGGCCCATGGCAAAATCAAACTTGCCTGTCCCCGCCATATTGAACCGGGCCCCCAGGTCAACCAGTTCCCGGACCCTTTTCGGACCGTTTTCCACCACCATTTTCACCACATCCGGGTCACACAGGCCATCGCCTGCCTTGAGCGTGTCTGCCACATGCAGGTCAAAGGAATCCTGTTTTCCGAACACGGCCGCGACCCCGCCCTGGGCCAACGCAGTGTTGCTCTGTTGAATATTTTTTTTGGTGATGATGGTGACATGCCCGTGTTCAGAAGCCTTCAGCGCATAACTCAACCCGGCGATGCCGCTGCCGATTACCAGAAAATCGGTTTTTTGAATCATAGCAAAGAACTTTTCTTTTTCTTACGGGTACTGAGCCCGAGAATCAATCCCACGATAAACACCCCGGCGCCGCTCAAAAACCACAACATGGCTTCATTGTTCAGGTTTTCCTTGAGCGTTGATATCTGCTGTTCCTGTTCTTCCGACAACTGGACAAGGGCGCGGTATTTTTCATCCAGCTTGAGATAATCCGCAGATGCCTGCTTCAAATCCTGATATTTTTGTTCAATATCCGCCAGAGCGGCATTTTTTTCAGCCAGAGACTGGTTTTGTTTTTCAATTTGTTCAAGCGCGCTGGCCAGTCGTTCATTTTCTTTTTGAAGTTCTTCCACCTGAAATGACAACGGCCTGTCTTCGGTCAGAAAACGGGTCAGGACCCATCCCTGTTTTTGATTGTCTGTCCGGACCATAGACCAGTCCGGTTTGTTTTCCACCATCTCCAGCCGGGTCCCGGTTTCCAGCATGGCCACGATTTTATGTTCGACCCCCGGTCCGGTGCGCATGGTTATTTTGGTTACCCCGCTCACATACACATCCTGGGCCGCTGCCACAGACGCCCACCCCCACATACAGAGCACAAATATCATTTGTATTGATCTGATCATCCTGATTCCGCTGTCTCCTTAAATTTTTTAATTTTTCTGGTTATTTCATTATCATTGCAATCCCGGTTTATCAACCCGAAATCATGTTATCCGTCAGATTCTCTGTTTTTCACATCAACCATACGAAAAAGATTCCAAATTCGGTGAGATTATGAATATAATGCCCCAGCTTCCGTTTTTAGAATGACACATGACAGCAGAAATTCGCAAACCCGTATACCAAGAACAAAGGAGACCCATGATGCAGGAATGGCAGACCCCTTACTGGCCGGAAGGCGTGGCCCATGATGTGACCAATTACCATTATCCGCTGACGCAGGTCCTGGACAGGACCGCACAGAAGTATCCGGACAATGTGTATACCATTTTCAACGGTGCTTCCAGGACCTATGCCCAGGTTAAGGACACGGCAGACCGGATCGCCCATTTTCTCGCTGCCAACGGTATCAAAAAAGGGGATAAGGTGGCGATTTTCCTTCCCAACATCCCCCATTTTCCGGAAGTTCTTTTCGGGATTTTGAAAGCTGGTGCCGTGGCGGTGAACTGCAACCCGGTCTACACCCCCAAGGAGCTCAATTACCAGCTCAAGGATTCGGAATCCAAAATGGTTTTCTGCATGGATCATCCCCAGTTTTACGCCAACACTCAGGAAGCCATCAAAGACACCCGGGTGGAAACCGTGATCGTCTGCAACGTCAAATCCTACCTGCCGAAACTCAAGGCGTTTATCGGCGGCCTGCTGGGAAAAATTCCCAAGGCGGACAAGATCGATCCCGGCCACCATATGTTCGACGACATTGTGGCTTCTTCTCCTCCCAGTCCCCCGGACATCACGGTATCGCCTGAAGAAGATACCGCCATCATGCTGTATACCGGCGGTACCACAGGTGTCCCCAAAGGCGCGGAACTCACCCACACCAACTTTACCTACAACCTGGAAGCCTGTGAAGAATATTTCCGGCTCGTGCACGAACCCGGCGGCAAACCGGAAAAAATGCGCCATGGCGGATACCACACTTACTTAGGAGTGCTGCCCTGGTATCACAGTTTCGGTATCACCAGCGCACTGCTGTTCTCGGCCCTGTCGGGCAGCAAACTGGTCTGCATTCCGGATCCCCGGGCCGGGAACCCGCCGTTCACCGTGGTGATGGAAGCGGTGCAGAAATACCGGCCCACCTTTATCACGGCGGTCCCCACCATTTTTGTGGCTTTTACCAACCACCCCCATCTGGAAAAATATGACATCAGTTCCATCATGGGATGCCTGTCCGGCGGGGCCCCCCTGCCGCCGGAAGTCTGCCGGCAGTTTGAAGACAAGACCGGGTCCATCATTTTCGAGGCATACGGACTGACGGAAACCGCACCGGCCGCCTGTATCAACCCCTCTTTCAAGGAAACCCGGAAAATCGGTTCCATCGGGTTTCCCCTGCCGGGCACGGATGTCAAAATCCTGGCCCTGGATGGCAGCGCAGAAGAAGTCCCCCGTGGAGAAGACGGAGAACTGGCCATCTGCGGCCCCCAGGTCATGAAAGGCTACTGGAAACGGCCGGACGCCAATGAAGAGGTGTTTGTGACCATTGACGGCAACCGGTATTTTCTCACCGGCGATATCGGCTTCATCGACGAGGACGGGTATATCATCATCACGGACCGCAAAAAAGACATGATCATTGTGGGCGGGTTCAATGTCTATCCCAGGGAAGTGGAAGATGTTCTGTACACCCATCCCAAGGTGGAACTGGTGGCCGTGGTGGGGGTGCCGGACGAGAAAAGCGGGGAAAAAGTCAAGGCATTCATCAAATTCAAACAGGGTCAGACTGCCACAAAAGAGGAAATCGAGACTTTCTGCAAGGAAAACATGGCCGGCTACAAGCGGCCCCGGTTCATTGAATTCAGAGAGGAGATTCCGGTATCCAATGTGGGCAAGGTTCTTCGCAGGGTCCTGCGGGACGAAGAAGTCAGCGGATGATGGCCTGAACAGCCTCTGCTGCCAGCGTCAGTCCGAATATCCCGGGAATCCAGGGGATGGTGCCGATGGGCGGTCGTTGCCGGCCATGGCCGGTGCTTTCCCCTGAATTCTGATTCTCTTGATCCGGCAGCCTTTCGGCATCAGATGACCGGACCGGTGGTTCAAGGGAATACACACACCGGATCCCCGTGAACACCCCCCGGCGGTGCAGTCGGCGGCGCACCATCCGGGCCAGAGGGCACACCTGTGTGTCGCTGATGTCGCCGGTTCTGATCAGGGACCCATCCATCCGGCCCCCGGCCCCCATGGAAGACACGACAGGCAGTTCCATCTGACGGGCCGCCACCAGCAGGTTGACCTTGGCATTGAGCCCGTCAATGGCATCCACCACCACGTCCAGATCTTCGGACAGCAGCGTATCCAGGCTGTCTGCATTGGCAAAGGTATCATGAATTTCCACCCGGCACCCCGGATGGATGTCCAGTACCCGTTCCCGGGCAATCATTGCCTTTTTCCGCCCCAGCGTGGAGTGCAGGGCATACAGCTGCCGGTTGAGATTGGAAGGTTCCACCCGGTCGAAATCCACCAGGCGCAGATATCCCACCCCGGCCCTGGCCAGGGCTTCAGTGGCGAACGAGCCCACGGCCCCCAACCCAAACACCGCCACTTTGGCCTGGCCAAGCGTTGCCACCGCACGGCGTCCCACCAGGCGGGCGGTTCTGTCAAACTGATCCATATCCTGCATCACTGCCTTTGTCCGGCAGCGTCTGCCGGAATGATGGGGCCGAACACCGCCAGGGCATTGGCATGGGCGCTTCGGACCAACCGGGGGACCGGCACACCGGCCCGGGCTGCGGCGATCCGGGCAATGGCCGGGAGATTTTTGGGTTCATTGAGACCGTGAGGGTCCGGTTCAGGCACACTGGGATAGATATCCGGGGTGTCGGTTTCCAGCAGGATCCGGTCCATGGATACTGCATTCAGGGCTTTCAACACCTTTTTCGCTCCGGGCCGGGTCACGGACCCGGAAAAAGAAAGATACAGGTTATAGCGCTCCAGCACCTTGACCAGTTCCGCGGATCCGGAAAATGAATGCACCAGGCCCGGGGTTTTCAAAGGACCGGTTTTTTTCAAGATCTGAACAAAAGAATCCCAGGCCTTGCGGACATGAATGTTGATGGGCCTTTCCAGTTCCCGGGCCAGGGCCAGGTGACCGGCAAACACCTCCATCTGACGGTCCCTGTCTGCATTTTTGTCCATGAAATCCAGCCCGGTTTCTCCGATGCCGCAGGCTTCGGACGTCACCCGGTCCCCCAGGGTCTGCTGCCAGTTGGGGGACAAGGAATCCAGAAACCAGGGATGAATGCCGTAACAGGGAACAACCGCCGGATATCGTCGGGCCAGGGCTGCCGTCGCTTCGAAATTCTCTTCCATGGTGGCGCAGGTGACCATGCAGAAGACCCCGGCCGCTTCAGCCCGCTGAACTATTCCAGGGACATCCCGGATGATCCGGGGATCATGCAGATGACAATGGGCATCCACATACTCCAACATCCGTTCGGATGTCATGGGGCAACCCCTTTTTCAAGCAGGATGTCACAGATATCTGCCACGGTGTGCACGGCCCCTTGGATATCCCACCGGGTCTTGTCCCGTTCTCCGACCTGATTGGATGCGGCCCGGATCTCCACCATCGGGACCTGGTACAGGGCCGCCACATGGGCGGCAGCCGCCCCTTCCATGGATTCCATCACCGGGGAAAACCTCTGGATCAGGGCAGCGGCTTTTTCAAGGGAGCCGGTAATGGCGGACACCGTGATAAACGGTCCCTGGATCACCCGGCACCCCAGATGCCGGTCCAGGACCCGGAAACAGGACGCGGCCAGGTCGGCGTCCAGGTCATAGATGCCCTGCCGGGTCCGGCCCTGTTCCGGGATCAGATCAAAGGGCAGGGGATCCAGCCGCATGGAAGAACAATCGCGATC